>NZ_CP033204.1:4162500-4367405 GCF_022701295.1 Sphingopyxis sp. YF1 | reverse complement strand
CCATGTCCCGCATTGCCGTCATACTGCTCCCCGTTCTGAATCACGCGGTCGTGCCCCCGATTGCCCCCTTGTCGGCGCCGCGGGGCCGCACACGCCGATCCTGCTCCAGCTCACGCGCACGGCGCAAACATCCTGCCCCCGGGCGACAGCCTGGCAGAAAGCGAATCATGTCATTGTAGCGACCACCGGCGAAGGCCGACGGTCCCCCTGTCTAGTCAGGGGGGAACGAGTCGATCAAGGGGCGGCCCTGTAAAAATACTGAAATAATGCCCCTTGACTCGTCACCCCCCGCGGAATCGCGCCAGAGCATCATTTTAGCAAGCATTTTCAATATGTTATTTTGAAATTTCGGGCCGGCAAGAAACGAATCGCGGTAAATCCGCGACTTACCGCGCTGCAACACTATTGCCATCACGGCGTCACAATGACGCCATTGCCGCGGGCACAAAAAAGGACCCGCGGGCAACGCGCCGGCGGGTCCTTTTTGTTCCGGTTCGACCGCGGCCGAATCAGGCGATGGCGTTGACGCTCTTCGTCAGGCGCGAATATTTGCGCGCGACGGTGTTCTTGTGCAGCACGCCCTTCGCGACGCCGCGCGCCATTTCGGGCTGCGCAGCCTTCAGCGCGGTCGCGGCGGCGTCCTTGTCGCCGGCGGCGACGGCGTTCTCGACCTTCTTCACCAGCGTGCGGATGCGCGAAACGCGGTTCTTGTTGACGGCGGCCCGCGCCTGGTTGCGGCGGATGCGCTTCTTTGCCTGCGGGGTATTGGCCATAAATTCCTCAGTTTTCCAAACGGTCAAAGTCAGTCGGAGCGCAGCAGCAGCGGAGCAGCCGAATCGCGCGATTGCAGCGAATCAATGTCCGGGTGCAGCCGGTTCCGGAAGACCGGACCCTGCTCGAAGGGTGCGCCCATAGCCAGCAAGGCCGCTCGGGTCAATGGTCTTGCGGGAATATCCCGCATCAGCGCTGGCATTTGGGGCAATAGAAGGTCGAGCGGCCCGACTGGACGATCCGGACGATCGTGCCGCCGCATTCACAGGTTTCGCCCTCGCGGCCATAGACGCGCCAGTCCTTCGCGAAATAGCCGAGGTCGCCCTCGGGGCTCAGAAAGTCGCGCAGTGTCGATCCGCCCGCGGCGATCGCGGCGGTCAGCACATCCTTGATCGCGGGCACGAGCAGGGCGAGCCTGGCCTTCGACACGTCGGCGGCGGGTTTCGCCGGGTGGATGTGCGCCATGTTCAGCGCCTCGCACACATAGATGTTGCCGAGCCCCGCGACGATCGTCTGATCGAGCAGCATCGCCTTGATCGGGGCGCGGCGACCCGCGAGCGCGCTTGCAAGATAGGCGGCGCCGAACGCGTCGGACAGCGGCTCGGGACCGAGGGTCACGAAGGCCGGGAAAGCGGTCAACGGATCGCCCGCGACGAGATCGACCGAACCGAAGCGGCGCGGATCGTGGAGGAACAGCCGGTGCCCCGCCCCGGTTTCGAGCAGCAGATGGTCGTGCTTGCCCGCCTCGCCGCCTTCGGTACGCCAGCGCCCCGACATGCCGAGATGGAAGATCATATGGTCGTCGCGGTCGGTCGACACGATGCCATATTTGGCGCGCCGCGACAGCCCGGTCACCGTCGCGCCGGTCAGCCGCTGCGCAAGGTCGACGGGAAAGGCGCGGCGCAGATCGGGGCGAAAGGTGGTGACGGCGGTCAGCCGCTGTCCGTCGAGGAAGGGCGCAAGGCCGCGGACGGTGGTTTCGACTTCGGGGAGCTCGGGCATTTCGCCCTTGCGGTAACTGGCATTTGCGCGGGCGGCAAGGCCCCGCTAAAGGCCGGTTCGACTTCGTTTCTCCCCCGCTGGAAGGCATTCATCATGGCCACCCCCGACACCGTCAGCTTCGGTTACGAACAGGTCCCCGCCGGGGCCAAGACCGCGATGGTCGGCGAGGTGTTCAGCCGCGTCGCGCGCAAATATGACATCATGAACGACGCGATGTCGGGGGGCATGCACCGGCTGTGGAAGGACCGCTTCGTCCGCCGCGTGAAGCCGCGCGCGGGCGAGCAGATTCTCGACATGGCGGGCGGCACCGGGGACATCGCATTCCGCATGGAGAAAGCGGGCGCGAGCATCACCGTCGCCGACATCAACCCCGACATGCTGGGCGTCGGCATGAACCGCGCCGCCGAGCGCGGGATCGACAGCCTCGTCTGGTCCGAGCAGAATGCCGAGAAGCTCTCCTTCCCCGACCAGTTTTTCGACGCCTATACGATCGCCTTCGGCATCCGCAACGTCACCGACATTCCGGCGGCGCTGAAGGAAGCGCACCGCGTGCTGCGCTACGGCGGGCGCTTTTTCTGCCTCGAATTTTCGACCAACGAATGGCCGGGCTTCGCGCAGGCCTATGACGCCTATTCGCACCATCTGGTGCCCAAGCTCGGCAAGCTGATCGCGCAGGACGAGAACAGCTATCGTTACCTGATCGAATCGATCCGCCGTTTCCCGCCGATGCCCGAATTCGCCAAGATGATCCGCGAAGGGGGCTTCACCTCGGTCAAGGTCGAGCCGATTCTGGGCGGATTGGTGGCGATCCACAGCGGGTGGAAGGCGTGAGCGGGGATTCGGCATGACCCGCCCCGTCACGCATATCTTTCGCCTGCTGAAATGGGGGCGCATCCTGGCGCGGCACGGTGCGCTGCGCGGGATCGAAAGCGCTCCGACCACGCCGGCGGGCGTCAAAAGATTGTGCCGCATCGCGCGTTTCGGCACCGTCCAGCCCCGGACCCCCGACTATGCCGCCGCCTTCCAGGCGATCGGCCCGGCCGCGGTCAAGCTGGGCCAGACGCTCGCGACGCGCCCCGACATCGTCGGCGAGGAGGCGGCGCATAATCTGCTGTCGTTGCAGGACGCCCTCGCCCCGGTGCCGTTCGAACGGATCAAGCAGGAAATCGAGGCGGTGTTCGAAGCCCCGCTCGAAAGCCTGTACCGCGAATTCGATCCCGCGCCTGTGGGTTCGGCATCGATCGCGCAGGTGCATGGCGCGGTAACCGCCGACGGGCGCAAGGTCGCAGTGAAGGTGCGCCGCCCCGGTATCGACAAGCAGTTCGCGCGCGACATCGAAACCTATGAATGGGCGGCCGCGCATCTTGAGGCCTTTGGCGGCGAGGCCAAGAGGCTGCGCCCGCGCGAGGTGATCGCCAATTTCCGCCGCTGGACCTTGCGCGAACTCGACCTGAGGCGCGAGGCGGCGTCGGCGTCCGAGCTTGCCGATGCGATGGCCGCGGTGCCGCATTACGAGGTGCCCGCGATCGACTGGGACCGCACGACGAGCCGCGTGATGACGATGAGCTGGATCGACGGGATCAAGATATCGCACCGCGACAAGCTGGTCGCCGCGGGGCACGACATGGAGGCGCTGTCGGCGCACCTCGTCAACGCCTTCCTGCGGCAGGCGATCGCCGAAGGCTTTTTCCACGCCGACATGCACCAGGGCAATTTGTTCGTGAAGGCCGACGGGACGATCGCCGCGGTCGATTTCGGCATCATGGGCCGGATCAACCGGCAGGCGCGCTACTGGCTCGCCGAGATCCTCTATGGCCTGACCACGGGCAATTACCGCCGCGTCGCGGAGATCCATTTCGAGGCGCAATATGTCCCCGATTACCACAGCGTCGAGGAGTTCGCGACGGCGCTGCGCGCGGTCGGCGAGCCGATGCGCGGCAAGCCGGTGAGCGAGCTGAGCGTCGGACAGATGCTGGAAGGCCTGTTCGCGATCACGCGCGATTTCGACATGCAGACGCAGCCGCACCTCCTCCTCCTCCAGAAGACGATGGTGATGGTCGAGGGCGTCGCGACGATGCTCAACCCGAAGATCAACATGTGGGACGTGTCGGGACCGTTCGTGCAGAACTGGATTCGCGACGAGCTGGGCCCCGAGGCGGCGCTCGCCGACGGCATTCGCGAACAGGGCCGGACGCTGGCGCTGATCCCCGACATCATCCGGCGGCTCGACGCGCAGTTGCCGAAGAAGGGCGCCGCACCGCCCGCGCCGCCGCTGCCCGAGATTCCGCTGATCATCGGCAATGGCAAGCGGTCGAACTGGTGGCGCTATGCGCTGACGGCGCTGCTTAGCGCGGCGGCAGCCGGTGCGGCCATGAGCTGGCTCAATTGACAGACATGATTCATGCGCATAAATTTTGCGCATGAATCACTCTTCGCGTTTTGTGGCCGGCAGGAAGCCAACCAACGTCTCGCTTCCGGCCGACCTGGTTTCGGAAGCCAAGCGGCTCGGCATCAACGTATCGCAGGCATGCGAAGCCGGACTGACCGGCGAGGTCCGGAAACAGCTGAGCGAAGAGTGGAAGCGCGAGAATAAGGAAGCGATCGAATCGTCCAATGAATATGTAATCAAGCATGGCCTGCCACTGGCGCGCCACCGGGACCGCCTGTGGCGCAGCTAGACGTATTCCGGACCGATGAAGGCGAATATCTGCTCGACTTCCAGTCGGACACGCTGGACCATTTCAATACCCGATTCGTGATCCCCTTGGTGAACCCCGCTGAAGGGCCCAAGCTTGCCGACCGACTCAATCCCGTATTTTCCGTCGATGGCGAACCCATGGCGCTCTATACGCAATTCGCGCTGACAGTCCCCGTTACGGATTTGAAGCATTTCGTGACCTCGCTGTCCGACCAGCATTCTCTCGTCATGTCGGCCGTCGACATGCTCATCAGTGGTTACTGACACCATGACCAAGCCCCGCATCCTGCTGATCATCGGCGGCGGCATCGCCGCGTACAAGAGCGTCGAACTCGTCCGGCTGCTGCGCAAGGCGGGCCTGACCGTGCGCTGTGTGCTGACGCGCGCGGGCGAGCAGTTCGTCACCCCGCTGACGCTCGCGGCGCTCAGCGAGAACCAGGTCCATACCAGCCTGTTCGACCTCAAGGACGAGGTCGAGATGGGGCATATCCAGCTGAGCCGCGAGGCCGATCTGGTCGTCGTCGCGCCCGCGACCGCCGATTTGCTGGCGAAGATGGCGGCGGGAATCGCCGACGACCTTGCCACGACGCTGCTGCTCGCGACCGACAAGCCGGTGCTCGTCGCGCCCGCGATGAATGTGCGCATGTGGCTGCACGCCGCGACGCGGCGCAATGTCGCGACGCTGCGCGGCGACGGGGTGACGGTGATCGAGCCCGACGAGGGCGCGATGGCGTGCGGCGAATATGGGCCGGGGCGACTGCCCGAGCCGCCGGCGATCCTTGCCGCGATCGAGGCAGCGCTGGCCGATGCACCTGCGGCGGTGCCGCTGACCGGCCAGCCCGATTTCGCGCCCGCCGATCACCGGCCGCTGCACGGGCGCCGCATCCTGATCACCGCGGGGCCGACGCACGAGCCGATCGACCCGGTGCGCTACATCGCCAACCGGTCGAGCGGCAAGCAGGGCTTTGCCATCGCCGCCGCCGCCGCCGAAGCCGGCGCCGAGGTGCTGCTGATCGCCGGGCCGGTGCCGCTGCCGACCCCGCCGGGCGTGATCCGCGTCGATGTCGAGACCGCGCGCGAAATGGCGGCCGAGGTCGAGGCCGGGCTGCCCGTCGATGCCGCGATCATGGTCGCCGCGGTCGCCGACTGGCGCGCCGCCGACACATCGGCGCAAAAGATCAAGAAGGACGGCAGCGGGCAGGTTCCGCCGCTCGCGCTCGCCGAAAATCCCGACATCCTCGCCGGGGTCGCGAAGAGTCCGCAGCGCCCGCCGTTGCTCGTCGGTTTCGCCGCCGAGACCAATGACGTGCTGACGCATGCACAGGCCAAGCTCGCCCGCAAGGGATGCGACTGGATCGTCGCCAACGACGTCGCCGCCGACCCGATGGGGGGCGCGACGAATCGGGTGCATATCGTTAGCAAAACGGGCGTAGACAGCTGGGACCGGCTGCCCAAGGAGGCGGTCGCCCGCAAATTGATGGAAAAGATCGCCGATGAGCTCGATACGCGTTCCCCCCTCGATGCCGATTGAGATCCGGATCCAGCGCCTGCCCAACGGCGGCGGGCTGCCGCTGCCGGCCTATGCGTCGGACGGCGCGGCCGGAATGGACGTCGTCGCGGCCGAATCGCTGACGATCCGTCCGGGCACGCGCCACGCGGTGGCGACGGGCTTCGCGATGGCGATCCCGCCGGGCTACGAGGTGCAGGTGCGCCCGCGCTCGGGGCTGGCGCTCAAGCACGGCATCACCTGCCTCAACACGCCAGGGACGATCGACAGCGACTATCGCGGCGAGGTGAAGGTGATCCTCGCCAACCTCGGCGACGATAATTTCGAGGTGAAGCGCGGCGACCGCATCGCACAGCTGGTGCCCGCGCCGGTGCAGCGCGCGGCCTTTGCCGAGGTCGCGGCGCTCGACGACACCGCGCGCGGCGCCGGCGGCTTCGGATCGACCGGGGTGGCGAGCGAAAGCACCGACGGCGACGAAGAACCGATCGACGACAGCATCCCCGACAATGTCGCCTCGCTCGCCGCGATGAAGCTGCGCCAGCCGGGCGACTAGGCCTTGCTCAGCGACGCCGAACTCGACCGCTACGCCCGCCAGATCATCCTGCCGCAGTTCGGCGGCGCGGGGCAGGCCAGGCTGAAGGCGGCACATGTCGTGCTGATCGGCGCGGGCGGGATCGGCTGCCCCGCGATCGCCTATCTGGCGGCGGCCGGGGTCGGCACACTGACCGTCGTCGACCATGACCATGTCGAATTGTCGAACCTGCACCGCCAGCCGCTGTTCACCGACGCCGACATCGGCCGCCCCAAGGCCGAGGTCGCGATGGCGGCGGCGCGGCGGATTAATCCGCATGCCGACGCGGTTCCGGTCATCCAGCGGCTCGACGACGGCAATGCCGGGACCTTGCTGGCGGGCGCGAGCCTGATCCTCGACGGGTGCGACAATTTCGGCACCCGGCTGGCGGTCAACCGCGCCGCGGTCGCGCTCGAAATTCCGCTGCTCAGCGCGGCGATCGGCGCGTTCGAGGGACAGGTCGCGCTCTATGAGGGATGGCGCGCGGGCGCGCCCTGCTACCAGTGCCTCGTCGGGTCCGATCCAGACCGCGAGGGTATCAACTGCGCCGAGACCGGGGTGATGGGCGCGCTCGCGGGGATGGTCGGGACGATGGCAGCGCTCGAAGCCGTGCGCGCGCTGACGGGCTGGGGATCGAGCCTCGCCGGACGGCTCGCGATCGTCGACATGCTCGAGCGGCGCTGGCGCGAGGTCGGGGTCGCCAAGGATCCGGAGTGCGCGACATGCCGCGGTTGACCATCATCGTCGCGAGCGGCGACGCGGCGCGGCTCTATGCCGCGCTCGAGACCGCGATGGCGGCGGCGGCGCTGGGAGGGTCGACGCGCCTGTTCCTGCAGGGCGAAGCGGTCGCATTGCTGCGCGCACCGATCGCCTTTGCCGGCGATGCCGCGCGCCGCGCGGCGGGGCAACTCGACCTCACGGGCATGATCGCAGAAGCGGAGGCGATGGGCGTCGAATTGCTCGCGTGCCAGTCGGGCATGGCGCTCGCCGCGATGACCGCCGACGACCTGCCACCGCACGCGAAGGCGTCCGGACTGGTGAGCTTTCTGGCGGGTGTCGGGACGGATGACCGGCTGATCATATATTGAGCGGGCCCGGCCCTCCGCGCGCGCCCTGCGAAAACCGGGGTCCATTGCAGAAACACGCCGGGTTCGCGTCGGCATTCCGGGCCCCGGATTTCGCCGGGATGACGACTGGAAAAGACCGCGGTCCGCTTTCCAACGCGGACTTTGTCCTGACAACCGCGCACCACCCTGCCCCGCCGTTCAGGGGTTGGCACAGACCTTGATAGCGTCGGGATCGGGGCGCTTGCCGTCGGGAACGAAGCGCGCGAGATAGCCGCCCGCGTGCGCCTTGTCGTCGTAGGAGACGAGCTTGTAGCCCACCGCCTCAAATTCGCAGACGAGCAGGCGAAAGGGCGTGCCATGGTCGGCGACGGCGCGGTCGCCGTCGACGACGAGCACCTGCCCGCCCTTGCGCAGCGCCGGCCGCAGGCGCCAGAGGAAGGCATAGGGTTCGCCGATCTCGTGGTACATATGCACCATGAAGACGCGGTCGAAGCTCGCCGCGGGCAGCCGCGGGTCGTCGACCGCGCCGAGCTTGATCGAGACATTGTCGAGCCGTTCGCGCGCGACGCGGTCGGCGAGGCGTTCGATCACCTCGGGAATGATGTCCTGCGCGAGGACGCGGCCGCCCGACCCGACACGCTGCGCGAGGCGGACGGTATAATAGCCGTCGCCCGCGCCGATGTCGGCGACGGTCATGCCGGGGCGGACGTCGGCCGAGTCCATGATGTCCTCGGCCTCGTTGACGCGGTCGCGGGCTTCCTCGGTCGACCATTTGGTCGAGACGGTGGGAGCGACGGGCCGGTCGGCGGGCGGGAAATCGCGCGCGCTCTCGACGCGGTCGCTGTCCCCCTCCCACGGCGCGTCGTCGCAGCCGCCGAGCAGCGGCAGCGCCGCAAGCGCGGCAAGGACGGCCGCGCGTCGGATCAATCGATATCCTCCACGTCGACCTTCTCGCCGGTGACCTTCTGCGACAGCGCCGCCGCCATGAACGGATCGAGCGCACCGTCGAGCACGTCGCCGGGCGCGGTCGAGGTCACGCCGGTGCGCAAATCCTTCACCAGCTGATAGGGCTGGAGCACATAGGAGCGGATCTGGTGGCCCCAGCCGATTTCGGTCTTCGCCTGATATTCGCCCGACGCCGCGGCCTCGCGCTTCTGGAGCTCGGCCTCGTACATGCGCGCCTTGAGCATACCCATCGCGGTCGCGCGGTTCTTGTGCTGCGAACGGTCGTTCTGCGACGCGACGACGATGCCGGTCGGGATGTGCGTGATGCGCACCGCCGAGTCGGTCGTGTTGACGTGCTGGCCGCCCGCGCCCGAGGCGCGATAGGTGTCGATCTTGAGGTCGCCCTCGTTGATCTCGATGTCGATATTATCGTCGATCACCGGATAGACCCACACCGACGAGAAGCTGGTGTGGCGCCGCGCCGAGCTGTCGTAGGGCGAGATGCGGACGAGGCGGTGGACGCCGCTTTCGGTCTTGGCATAGCCATAGGCATTCTCGCCCTTCACCAGCATCGTCGCCGATTTGATGCCAGCCTGCTCGCCCGCCTGATATTCGACCAACTCGACCTTGAAGCCGCGCTTTTCGGCCCAGCGGCTGTACATGCGCTGGAGCATTTCGGCCCAGTCCTGGCTCTCGGTGCCGCCGGCGCCGGCATGGACCTCGATATAGCAATCGTTGCCGTCGGCCTCGCCCGCGAGCAGCGCCTTGATCTTGTCCTCTTCGGCGCGCGCAGCGAGCGACGCGAGCGACGCCACCGCTTCGTCGACCATCGCTTCGTCGCCTTCCATCTCGGCAAGCTCGATCAGTTCGGCGGTGTCGGCGCATTCGCGCTCGATCGTCCGCGTCGCGGTGATCGCCTCATCGAGGCGGCGGCGTTCGCGCATGACGTCCTGCGCCGCCTTCGGATCGTTCCACAGGGTCGGATCCTCGACCTTGGCATTGAGTTCGTCGAGCCGGCGCAGCGCGCGGTCCCAGTCGAGAAAGCGGCGGACCAGCGCGAGCGCGCTGCCGATCGTGTCGATATGATCCTGCGCTTCGGCGCGCATGTCTTTGCTCCTGAAATAAGTCGGATCGCCCTTAGAGCCTGTTCGGCTCAAGGGGAAGACGGCTCGAAGGCGGCGCGCGCGGCGTCAGATGATGCCGCCGCGATCCTCGAGGAAGTCGCTGTCGCTGCGCCGGCCATTGCCCTGCTGCACCGGCGCGTCGGGACGCGCGGCGGCACGGGCGGGCTTGATTTCCTCTTCGCGGATCGTCCGCCGGGGTTCGCTTTCGGGCTTGAAGGCTTCCCAGATGATCGACGCCTTGGGATCGCTGCCCGGCCAGCTGCCATAGACGCGGCGGCCCGAGCGGCGGTCGATGCGCACCATGCGGATGCCCTTGGGCGCCGCAAAGGGAATCGGCTGGCGGTCGTCGAGCGCGACGAGCGCAAAATCCTTGAAGATCGGCGCCGCGAGGCTGCCGCCCTGCGCATAGCCGCCCATGCTGCGCGGCTGGTCGAAACCGATATACATGCCCGCGACGACGTCGGGGGTGCCGCCGACGAACCAGACGTCGTTGGGACCCGAGGTCGTGCCGGTCTTGCCGAACAGCGGCACGCCGAGGTCGCGCAGCCGCACCGCGGTGCCGCGCTGGACGACGCCCTCGAGCATGTGGACGACCTGATAGGCGGTCATCGGGTCCATCAGCTGCTTGCCCGAGGGGGCAAAGCGCGGCATCGGGCGGCCGTCCCAGTCCTTCTTGTTGCAGCCGTCGCACGCGCGGTAGCTTTTGGGGAAGATCACCTTGCCGCGGCGATCCTGGACATAGTCGATCACGCGCGGCTTGAGCGCGCGGCCATGGTTGGCGAGCATCGCATAGGCGTTGGTGATCTTTTCGACCGTCGTCGACCCTGCGCCGAGCGCGGTCGAGAGATAGGGTTCGTGCTCGCCGATGCCCATCGTGCGGATCGTGTCGACAACGGGCTCCATGCCGATCTGGCTCGCGGTGCGCACGGTCATCAGGTTGCGCGACTGTTCGAGGCCCCAGCGCATCGTATGCTCGCCGGTGCCCGCCGAGCCGCCGAAGTTGCGGAAGCATTTGTTGCCGAAGCGCGCGCCCTGATAAACGCAGAAGCTGCCGTCGACGATCATCGTCGCGGGGGTCATGCCATTGTCGAGCGCGGCGGCATAGACGAAGGGCTTGATCGTCGAGCCCGGCTGGCGTTCGGCCTGGGTCGCACGATTGAAGGGGGAGAGGCGGACGTCGAAGCCGCCCTGCATCGCATAGATGCGGCCCGAATGCGGGCTTTCGGCCATGAAGCCGCCCGACACTTCGGGGATGTTGCGCAGCGCATAGCTCGACCCGCCGGTCGATTTGACCGCGATCAGGTCACCCGGGCGCATCGCCGAAAAGGCGCTGCCGCCGGTCTTGCGATAGCCCAGCGTCGCCGCGCTCGCGGGGAGACGGCCGGTGTCGCCATTGGCAAAACCGATGCGGGCTTCGCCGGCATTCTTCGACAGCACCGCGGCGATGCGCCAGCCGTCGTAATCGATGCCGATGAAGCTGGAGGCGAGGCGGCTCTGCCACTGGTCGTCGGCCTCGATCGTCGCGATCGGCCCCGACCAGCCCTTGCCCGCGTCGTAGCGGATCAGCCCCTTGCGCAGCGCGCCGGTCGCCGCATCCTGCATCTTGCCGTCATAGGGCGTGCGGACCCAGAGACCGCCGGCATAGGCGCTGTGCGGACCGTCCTCGGCGGTTTCGCCGAATTCGGCGATCAGCTGGCGCCGCACCTCTTCCATATAATAGCCACCGACCTGCGCCACCGCGGTGTTGCCGCTGCTGGTGAGCCCGAGCGGCATCGCACGCGCGGCGTCGCGCTGCGCCGTGGTGATCCAGCCGTTGCTCGCCATCGACCCGAGCACGAAGTTGCGCCGCGCGAGCGCCTCGGCCTCGTAGCGGGCGCGGCCGTATTTTTCGGGCGCCTTGGGCAGGATGGCGAGAAAAGCCATTTCGTGGAGCTGGAGCTGATCGACGTCCTTGTCGAAATAGGCGCGGCTCGCGGCCTGGACGCCGAAGCTGCGGCGGCCGAGCGGGATTTCGTTCAGATAGAGCTCGAGGATCTGCTCCTTGGTCAGCGCACTCTCGATACGCATCGCAAGGATCGCCTCGCGCACCTTGCGCCGATAGCTGAGTTCGTTGGTCAGCAGCAGGTTCTTCGCCACCTGCTGGGTGATCGTCGAGGCGCCGACGGGGCGGCCGCTGCTGGTGAGGTTGGTGACGATCGCCGTTGCGATGCCCGGATAGTCGATGCCGCCGTGGCTGAAGAAGGTCTTGTCCTCGGCAGCGAGATAGGCGCGGACGAGCAGCTGCGGATATTCGCTGTACTCGAGCTGGACGCGACGTTCGCGCGCATAGCTGTGGACCGGCTTGCCCTCGCCGTCGCGAACCATCGTCGGCAGCGGCGGTTCATAGTCGCGCAGCTGGTCGACCGACGGCAGGTCGCGCGCGAAAATCAGCCAGATGAGCAGCAGGCCGGCGAGCCCCGCAAGCGCCAGATAGCCGAGCCAGCGGAACCAGCGGCGAGCCCACATGGTGCGGAACCAGGCGATGACGGCATTGCCGTCGCGGCGCAGACGCAGGCGGAAATGGGACGAGGTGTCGGCGGCCATAGGGGCAAGCCTCTAAAGCGTGCGCGCGCGAAAGGGAAGCATGGTTGCGGCGGAGCGCATCTATCGGCCTTCGCCCGCGGGCGGCGGACCGGCCAGGTCGCGCAGCGCGGTGCCGAGCAGCCCCGCCACGTCGGCGTGCACGCTGTCGGCGGGGACGAGGTCTTCCTCGGCGAGCATTGCGTCGGCGGCAAAGCCGATCTCGACCGCGAGGCGGAGGCGTTGCCAAAGCCGCTGCGGGTCGACGCCGGGCAGGTGCGGCGCGCAGGCGTCGGCGAGACGCTGCGCGACATGGCGGTGCGATTCGAGGCGGACATGGACGAGCCCGGGGGTCGCATGGAGCGCGCGCAAGATCCACACCGCGCCCGGTTCGGCGCGGGTGACCGCGGCATTTGCGGCCAGCAGATCGCCGACATGGTCCGCCATCGCGGCGATCCCGCGCGGCGCGTGGCGCGCGATCCACGCGTCGAGCACGGCGTTCTGGCGCTCCATCAGCCGCCGCCCGAGGGCTTCGAGCAGCGCATATTTGTCGGCAAAATAGCGGTAGAGCGCGGGCGGGGTCAGCCCCGCGCGCGCCGCGATCAAGTTGGTCGAGATACGCTCGATCCCGACCTCGGCAAGCAGTGCGCCCGCGACGTCGAGCAGCCGGTCGTAGGTCGCCTGTGCGCGCTCCTGACGCGGACGGGACCGCGGCGCAGCGGCCCCCGCGGTCACCGCGCGCGGCCGCGCGCGCTCACCGGCCAGATCGCGACGAGCGTGTCGCCGTCGACGACATGATAATGATCGTAGAGGTTCACCGTCGGGTCGCAGTGCGGGACGGTGAGCGTCACCGGGTCGCCGGGGGCGAGCGCATCGCCGATGCCCGGCGCGATCAGCGCGGCATGTTCGTCGCCCATGAAGGCGAAGAAGGCCGATTCGGGCGCCCCGACCCGCGCGACCGCGACGCCGCCGTCGGTCGACAGCGACTTGAAACCGGCGTCGATGGTGACGAGCCCCGAATGATTGGCGCTGACGACGCGCGCGTCGACCCCGAGCGCGGTTTCGAAAGGACAGCTACCGTCGCCGACGAGGTCACAGTCGAGATATTGCTTGTCCATGAAGACATAGCTGCCCGCCTGCAGCTCGGTGAACACGCCGAGGTCGAGGTCGATGCGGTGCGTGCCGGTGCCCGAGCCGGTGACGATTTCGGGCGCGAAGCCCGCGGCGGCGAGCGCCGCGATGACGGTTTGCAGCCAGGCGGTGCGCTCTTCGATCGCGGCGCGGCGTTCGCCATAGGCCTCGATATGCTGCTGCGAGCCGCAATAGAATTGGACGCCGCGATAGCGAAGCCGCGGCAGGCCGGCGATCGCGCGCGCCAGCGCGACCGCCGCCTCGGCCGAGGCGACGCCGGTGCGCGCGATGCCGGGGTCGATGTCTATGACGACGTCGAGCGTCGTCCCTGCCGCGGCGAGCGCGGCATCGACGCGCGCCGCGACCGCGGGATGGTCGACCACCGCCATCAGGCCGTCGGCCTGCCCCGCGAGCGCCGCCAGCCGGTCGATCGCGCGCGGCGCGGCGACGGGCGAGGTGATCAGGATTCCGGTCACCCCGCCCGCGGCGAGCGCCTCGGCCTCGCCGATCTTGGCGCAGCAGACGCCGAGCGCCCCCGCGGCGAGCTGGCGCCCCGCGATGTCGACGCTCTTGTGCGTCTTGGCGTGCGGACGCAGCCCGACGCCGTGCGCGGCAACGCGCTGCGCCATCGCGGCGATGTTGCGGTCGAGCGACGCGAGCTCGACGACGAGCACCGGCGTGTTGAGGTCGGCGCGGCCGCCCTGCCGGCCGACGAGATGGGCGTGCAGCGTCAGATCGTCGCTCATGCGAAAGACTTCATGAAAAAAGCGCCTCCAGATGCGGGTTGAGGAATTTGCCGGACGGGTCGGCAGCGCGGCGGACCGCGCGATAGCGTTCGGCCATCGGGTAGAGCGCGTCGACGTCGGCGCGCGCCAGCGTGTGACGCTTCGCCCAGTGCGGACGTCCGCCGTGGCCGCGAAAAATCGCCTCGGCGTCGGCGAACAGGCCGGCCCACGGCATTTTCGCATATTGGTGCATCGAAATCGCGGCGACCGGGCCGGCATTCATCGGACTCATCCAGATATCGTCGGCAGCGACGGTGCGATATTCGAAGGGAAAGGTCACCGGAAGGCGCCTGCGGCGGATCCAGCCGACGACCTCCGCGAGCGTGTCGAGTCCCGCGCCGCGCGGCATTTCATATTCCATCTCCTCGAAACGGATCGTGCGGTCGGAGGGAAAGATCGCGTGCGCGGGACCGCGGCGATGGCCCGAGAGATCGGTCTTCATCATGCCGCGCTGGAGCCAGGGCGTGAGGAAGGGCAGCCGCGCCGCGACGTCGAGCACGCGGCGAAAGGCGGTTTCCTCCATATCGGTCGTCGATGGCGGCGGGTCGCACGGATCGCAGGGGTCGAGCGTCTTGAGGATGACATGGTCTGCGTGCGGGAAGAGCCAGAATTCGATATGGCGATGCTGCTTCGCGAGATCGTCGAAGCTTTCGCGCACTTCGTCCCAGCGGCGCTTTTCGATGCGCTCGGCGAGGTGGAACGCCGGCACCACCGCGACAGCGATCTCGGTCGCGATGCCGAACAGGCCGAGCGACAGCCGCTGCGCCTGATAGAGATCGGGTTCGCTGTCGGCGTCGCACCAGCGCGCCTCGCCGTCGGCGCCGATCAGGCGGAAACCGCGCGCCATCGCCGCAAGACTGCCAAGGTCGACCCCGGTACCGTGTGTCCCGGTCGCCATCGCGCCGGCGAGCGACTGCGGATTGACGTCGCCCTGGTTGGCGAGCGCGAGCCCCTCGGCCCACAGCGCCGCGGTCAGCCGCTTGATGCTCCATCCCGCGGGGATATGCGCGGTGCGGCGGTCCGCCGCGATGCGCAGTTCGCCCGGCAGCGCATCGAGCGCGACGATGCGGTCGTCCGATTCGCACAGCGGCATGAAACTGTGTCCGGCGCCGGTCGCGCGAACACTGGCCGCGGCGCGGACGAGCGCCGCGAGTTCGTCCTCGCTTTGCGGATGCACGGCGGCCGGCGCCGCGGTGACGCTGCCCGACCAGTTGCTCCAGCCCATCGCGTTTCTCCCGCCAGCCCGATGCGCAGGCTGTCGCGCGCCAAAACGATAGTCAAGACTATATTATTGCGCGACCGCGGCGATCTGGCGCGCGAAATGGACCTGCACCGCCTGCCTTACGCCGCGCGCGACCTTTTTCTGGCCATCGGTCGAGGCGAGGAATTCGGCGTCGCCCTCGTTCGAGATGAAGCCCGTTTCGAACAAGACCGACGGGGTATCGGGCGCCTTGAGCACGATGAACGAAGCGAAGCGGTGCGCGGTCGACCGGAACTTGACCTCGTCGGCCGCCTCGCGCTGGAGCAGACGCGCAAAGTCCGAGGCGACGTTCATCGTCTCGCGCTGAGTGAGGTCGAGCAGGATCGCCGACACCTCGCTGCTGTGTGCGCCGAGGTCGACGCCGTTGATGACGTTCGCCTTGTTTTCGCGCGCCGCGAGCCGCGCCGCCTCGCGGTCGGACGCAACCTCCGACAGTGTATAGATCGACGCGCCGCTCGCCTGCTGGTTCTCGGCGGCGTCGGCGTGGACCGAAATGAACAGGTCGGCCTTGAGCCGCCGCGCGATCCCGTAGCGCTCTTCGAGCACGAGATAGCGGTCGTCGGAGCGGGTGAGCGCGACGCGGACGCGGCCCGAGGCGATCAAATCGTCGCGGATCGCCCGCGCGAGCGCGAGGGTGATGTCCTTTTCGCGCTTGCCGCTGTGCGGACTGATCGCGCCGGGGTCGTGCCCGCCATGCCCGGCATCGACAACGACGAGCGGCAGGCGCGGATTGTTCGGCCCCTGGATGGCGGGAAGCGCGACGGCCGCCTTGGGTCGCCCGATCGGCACCGTCACCGAATAGCGTTTTTCGGGCGGCTTGGCGCGGAACCGCACCGGCGGCTGCAGTTCGAGCCGCGGCGCGCGCGCGGCGCGCGCGAATTCGTCGGACGACACGGGGGCGAGCCGGAAAGAGAGGCTGCGCCCGTCGGCGGCGAAGCGGGCGTCCGAGACCAGCGCCGGCCGGTCGAGGTCGAGCACGACGCGCGCGGTGGCCGGATCGCGCTGTCCCTGACGGACGGTACGGACGAGGCCCGTTCCCTGCGGCGAACGCCCCGCCTGCGCGCCCGAAATGTCGAGCGCGATACGGTCCGGTCCCGCGAGCAGCAGCGCCGAGGCCCCCGCGACGAGGTCGTCGAACCGCACCGTGACGTCGCTGCCGTCGATCTCGATCGCGCCGATATTGCCCGCCAGTACTGCCGGCGTCGCCAGCAATGCGGACAGAAAAAGTGGCAGGAGCAGCATGGAGCGTTTATGCCGTGGCGCGCGGTGCGTGGTCCAGCGGTTATTCGAAAACATGGCGGCTCCGGCGGCACAAGGTGATGAACCACTCATTAGGCATGGCGTGTCAAGCACGCGTGAAGCAGCAAGGTTAACTGCTGATTCAGCATGTTTCCGTGACTTTTCAGTCATCCAGGCGCGGCGGGTTGCCTGCCGCGGAACCATTTTTTGGACCGGGCAGTTGCCGTTCGATGACACCGATGCTAGCACCGCCAACGCTGACGGTGTCATGGACCGAACCGTCGGGCCTTTGAGGGGAACGCGCCCGTCCAGATCGGACGGCGGCCCGTCCCCGGCGCCCGACACCCGGCCAGGGCGACCTGCCGCCAGCCCACCCCGATGACGGGGCAGCGAGTGAAGATCCATGCTGGTCGATTCGCGCTGGCCGGTCATCCCGTAACAGGTTGATGCCGCATGAGGCTTGCCATGCCCTCTTCTTATCGCGACGCGGGCGCTCCTGCCCCCGCCTTCGCGTGGGAAGACCGCATGCGCGTCCCCGATCGGACGCGAGCCGCGCACGGCAATAACGTCTTTTCTCGTTTGAATCCTATCGACCGTGCCCGCTCCCCACGAGCGGCCGCGGCCTTTTTTGTTGGCGCGCCGCGGCGCGCCTGGAGTGATAATAATGACCACGCGCATGTTGATCGACGCGCGGCATCGGGAAGAAACCCGTGTCGCCGTCACCAAGGGAAACCGCATCGAGGAGTTTGATTTCGAGTCCGCCGAGCACAAGCAGCTCAAGGGCAATATCTATCTGGCCAAGGTAACCCGCGTCGAACCGTCGCTGCAGGCGGCGTTCGTCGAATATGGCGGCAATCGCCACGGATTCCTGGCCTTTAGCGAAATCCACCCCGACTATTACCAGATTCCGAAGGAAGACCGCGAAGCGCTGCTGCGCGAGGAAGCCGAGCACGCCGCCGAGGCCGCGATGCGCGCCGAGGAGGATCTCGACGAGCTCGAAGGCGACATCGCCGAGGTCGAACGCCCCGGCGAGGACGAAAATGGCGACGTCCCGGCCCCCGAAACCGTCGGCGAAGACGCCGAGGGTGACGAGGAGCATGGCGACGACGAAAACGGCGACGCTGCGGGCGACGGCGACGAAGGCTCCGAAGAGGGCCGCGACGAGCGCGGCGACCGCAAGGGCCGCGGACGCGGGCGTGGTCGCAAGGGCGGCCGCGGACGCGGGCGCCGCGACGACGACGATGGCGAAAATCGCATGTCGCTGCGTCGCCGCTACAAGATCCAGGACGTCATCCGTCGCCGCCAGGTGATGCTGGTGCAGGTGGTCAAGGAAGAACGCGGCAACAAGGGCGCCGCGCTGACCACCTATCTGAGCCTCGCCGGCCGCTATTGCGTGCTGATGCCGAACACGATGCACGGCGGCGGGATCAGCCGGAAGATTTCGAACGGTGCCGATCGCCGCAAGCTGAAGGCGATGATCGACGAGCTCAACCTGCCGCCGACGATGGGCTGCATCGTCCGCACCGCCGGGATGAGCCGCACCAAGGTCGAGATCAAGCGCGACTTCGACTATCTTGCCCGCGTCTGGGACGAAATTCGCGAGACCACGCTGCAGTCGAGCGCCCCGGCGCTCGTCCATTCGGACAGCGACCTGGTCAAGCGCGCGATCCGCGACATCTATCACAAGGATATCGAGGAAGTTCTCGTCGAGGGCGACGAGGGCTACAAGGCCGCGAAGCAGTTCATGAAATTGCTGATGCCGAGCCATGCGCGGCGCGTGAAGCAATATGCCGATCCGGTCTCGCTCTATCAGCGATACGGGGTCGAAGACCAGCTCGCGGGGATGCTCAATCCCGTCGTCCAGCTGAAATCGGGCGGTTATCTGGTGATCAACCCGACCGAGGCTTTGGTGTCGATCGACATCAACTCGGGCCGGTCGACGCGCGAGCATAATATCGAACAGACCGCGCTCAGCACCAACCTCGAGGCGGCGCACGAGATTGCGCGCCAGCTGCGCCTGCGCGACATGGCCGGGCTGATCGTGATCGACTTCATCGACATGGATCACGGGTCGAACGTCCGCAAGGTCGAGCGCGCGATGAAGGAAGCGCTGAAGAACGACCGCGCGCGCATCCAGATCGGCCGCATCTCGGGCTTTGGCCTGATGGAAATGAGCCGCCAGCGCCTGCGCACCGGCGTGCTCGAAGCGTCGACGCGCCCGTGCCCGCATTGCGAAGGCACCGGACTCGTCCGCACCGCTTCGTCGGCGGGTCTCGGCGCGCTGCGCCTGATCGAGGAAGAAGCCGCTCGCGGCAAGGGCAGCAAGATCACGCTGCGCGCGAGCCAGGAAGCGACCTTCTACCTGCTCAACGAAAAGCGCCGCGAACTGCGCGAAATCGAGGAGCTTTACGGCGTCAGCGTCGAAATCCTGCCCGACGGCGAGACCGAGGGCGCGCGCATGGCGATCGAGGTCGGCGGCCCGCCGCCGGTCCAGCGCCGCAGCTTCGCGCCGATCGTCGAGATCGAGGAAGAGGAAGAAGACGTCTTCGACGAGGAAGATGACGTCGAAGAGGAGGCCGCCGAAGAGCGCCCCCGTCAGCGCGAACGCGAACGGAGCGACGACGAGGCCGACGGCGACGGCCGCAAGCGCCGCCGCCGCCGCCGCCGCGGCCGCCGCGGCCGCCGCGACGACGAGGGTGGCGAGATCGTCGATGGCGATAACGACGCCGACTCGGATAGCGATGGCGAAGCCGTCGACGCGGTGGAAACGGCCGAAGCCGAAACCGCAGCCGATGCCCCCGAAACCGAAACCGCCGAAGCGGAAACCAAGCCCAAGCGCCGCCGCGGCGGACGCGGGCGCAAGGCGAAGGATGAGGCGGCCAACGCCGAAGCCACCGAGGTCGCCGAGGTCGCCCCTGCCGGGGATGCAGCCGCGGAGGTCGCCGCCGAAACCGCGGACGTCGCCGCCGAAGCCACCGCCGAACCGGTAGCCGAAGACGCGCCCGCCGAAGAAAAGCCGAAGCGCAAGCGCGCGCCGCGCAAGACCAAGGCGGCGCTTGCCGCCGAGGCGGCCGCGGCGGCCGAAACCGCCGAAGCGCCGGCTGAAGCCGCCGCCGAGGACGCTCCTGCGAACGAAGCCGTCGCCGAGCCGGCAGCCGAAGACGCCCCCGTCGAGGAAAAGCCGAAGCGCAAGCGCGCGCCGCGCAAGACCAAGGCGGCGGCCGACGAAGCTCCCGCGACCGAAGCGCCGGCAGCGGAAGCCGAACCCGTCGGCGCCGGCGCCGAAGCGGAAACCGATGACACCCCCGACGGCGAACCCCGCCGCGGCTGGTGGCAGCGCACGTTCGGCAACTGATCGGCGGCGCTTGATCGCAAAGCGGCAATCCGGGCCTTGCCTCCGCGCGTCCTGAACCCCACAAGGCCTGTCATGGCTTCAGTCGGGGTTCAGGCGCGCGGCGCGAGGACGGACAAATGAGTTTCGCTATGCCGCAAAGAGCGGAACGGACGCCCGTGTGGCGTCCGCTGTTCCGCCTGATCGTGACGCTGCTCGCGCTGTTGACCCTGGCGGTCCGCCCGGTGGCGGCGCAGTCGATCCTGCGCGACGCCGAGACCGAGGCCCTGCTCCAGGACATGATGAGTCCGCTGCTCCTCGCGGCGGGGCTGCAACCTGGGCAGGTGCGCGTGCACCTGCTCGGCGAGCGCAGCATCAACGCCTTCGTCGCGGGCAGCCAGGATATCTACGTCTTTGCCGGGCTGATCGAATCGGCCGACAATGCCGAAGAGGTGCAGGGCGTGCTCGCGCACGAACTGGGTCACGTCATGGGCGGCCACGCGATCCGCGTGAACGACGGCGCCAAGACCGCGACCAACATCTCGCTGCTCAGCCTGCTGCTCGGCGCCGCGGCGATCGCCGCGGGCGGCGGCGAAGCGGGAATGGGAATCATGATGGCGGGGCAGCAGGCCGCGCTCGGCAAGTTCCTCGCCTTCAGCCGCGTCCAGGAATCGACCGCCGACGCCGCGGGCGCGCAATATCTGTCGAAAGCCGGGATCAGCGGCCGCGGCAGCCTGGCCTTTTTCAAGAAGCTCCAGAACCTCGAATTCCGCTATGGCGTCAAGCAGGACGACGATCAGGCTTATGGCCGCACGCACCCGATGTCGGGCGACCGCATCCAGGCGCTGCGCGAAGTCTATGTCGTCGATCCCGCCTGGGAAAAGCCCGCCGACCCCCTGATCGAGAAGCGTTTCCAGCGCGTGAAGGCCAAGCTCGAGGGTTTCATCGCCGAACCCGAGCGGACGCTGCGCAAATTCCCCGAAAGCAACACCAGCGTCCCCGCCCGCTACGCCCGCGCCTATGCCTGGCACAAGAGCGCCTATCCGCAAAAGGCGCTGGCGGAGGTCGAGGGACTGCTCGCATCCGACCCCAATGATCCCTATTTTCTCGAACTCGAAGGCCAGGTTCTGCTCGAATCGGGGCGGCCGAAGGAAGCGATCCCGCCGCTGCGCAAGGCGGTCGCCAATTCGCGCTCGCAGCCGCTGATCGCCGGCACCCTCGGCCATGCGCTGATCGCGTCCGAGGACCCCGCCAACTATGCCGAGGCCGAGGACGTGCTGAAGACCGCGGTCGCGCTCGACAACCAGAACCCCTTCGCCTGGTATCAGCTCGGCATCGTCTATGCGAACAAGGGCGACCAGCCGCGCGCGGCGCTCGCCTCGGCCGAACGCTATCAGCTGATGGGTGGACAGGAGATGCTCGCGCTGCGTAACGCCGACCTTGCGATGCAGGGCCTGCCCGAGGGGTCGCCCGACTGGATCCGTGCACAGGATATTTCGCTGGTCGCGCGCGCCGAGGTGGAACGGACGCGCAAACGGCGCTAGATTCGGTTAACGAATTCGGGGATGTGTCGCCCCGCGCGACACATAAGGGCAACAAGTGACTGAAAGAAAAGACGATTACTACCAGCCATGGCTGCGTGACGCGGCGGCAGCGCCGGTCGAGCCGCGCGCCGTGGCGTCCGACGCGCCCCCCGACGGCGGGCTGGCCAAGCCGCGCGAGACGGTGCCGCTCGGCCTCGACGTATCGCGCTATCCCGCCGAAGACCGCATGCCCAGGCGCGCGTCGGTCGACACCGACCGGCTGAAAGACGGCGCCGGGCGCCTCTGGCAGGCGATCCGGACCGGCGGCAGCGCCTTTGCCGACTGGACGATCCGGCTCGGCGAAACCGCCGACGTGCCGCGCCGCGTCGAGGAGATGGAAATTCCGCGCCGGTCGCGCGAACTCGCCGGGCGCACCGCCGACGGCACCGCGCGCACCGTCAAGGCGCTGGGGCGCGGCACCGCGAAGGGCAGCCGTGCGACCGCGGCGGCGAGCGCCGCGCTGTGGCAGAAGATGGCGCTGGGCGAGAAGGTCAGCAAATTGTCGAGCGAAGCGCAGCGCGGACTGGGCGACGTCGCGGGCAAGGCCGGCGAAGCGCTGGGCCAGGCCGCGCAGGCGGGCAAGGACAGCCTGGGCGATGCCGCGAGCAAGCTGCGCCCGGCACCGCGCGAAGACGCGCCGCCGCCGCCGTCGGGGCTCGAGCAATTGCTGGCCCGCGAGGAAGCCGAAGCCGCGGCCGCCGAAGCCGCGAGCCGCCCCGCTACGCCCGATCTGCCGCTGTTCGCGGGCGACCCAGGCGTAGAGCTGGCCAAACCGAGACCCGCGAAAGCCGCGAAAGCCGCGGCGGCGACCCCGCCGCCATCGGTGTCGGCCCCGGCACCCGACGACCGCATGCCGCATCGCGCGGCGCCGTCGGCGGGCGGCACCGGCCGCGCCGGCGGATCGCCTGCGCTGGCGCTCCCCGCCCCCGGCTGGGCGATCGGGCTGGGCGCGATCCTGCTGCTCGCCGCCGCCTTCTGGCTCGGCGGCCGCTTCGGCGGCGGGCTGAGCAAGAGCGAGGTCGAGACGGTCGTCGCCGACTATATCCGCGCCAACCCGCAGATCATTCCCGAGGCGATCGAGGCGCAGCAGAGCCGCGAGATGGCAAAGGCGATCGACGCGATTCGCCCGGCGCTCGAAAAACCCTATGCCGGCGCGTGGACGGGCAGCGCCGATGGCGACGTCACGCTGGTCGTCTTCACCGATTACGCGTGTGGATTCTGTCGCGCGAGCCTGCCCGACATCGACCGGCTGGTGCGCGAGGACCGGCGGGTCAAGGTGGTGTTCCGCGAACTGCCGATCATCGCGCCGCAGAGCCGCGATGCCGCGATCATGGCGCTCGCGGCCGCACGGCAGGGCAAATATGACGCCTTCCACCACGCGATGTTCGCCGCCTCGTCGCTGAGTCCCGACGCGATCGCGGCGGCGGCGGAAAAGGCCGGCGTCGTCACCGACGGCAGCGCCGACGCGACCGCGAACGAGGCGTTGTTCCAGCGCGAGCTCGACAGCAACCTTGCGATCGCCAGCCAGCTGCGGCTGAACGCCACCCCGACCTGGGTGGTCGGCGACGAGCTGCTCCAGGGGCAGATCGGCTACGCCGCGCTGAAGGCGGCGGTCGCGCGGGCGCGCAAGGGCTGAACGCCGTGACCGCGGACCCGGCGCAGGCAGCGATCGCCCGAGGCATCCGCAACCCCGCGCTGATGGAGGCCGCGCTCGCGCTCGCCGAGGGACGGCTGCACGACGCCGAACCCGCGCTCAAGGCGCATCTGAAGCGCGACCCGTTCGACGTCGCGGCGATCCGCATGCTCGCCGAGCTGGCGGCGCGGATCGAACGCTATCGCGATGCCGAAGCGCTGCTGCGCCGCGCGCTCGAACTGGCGCCCGACTTCCTCGCCGCGCGCTCGAACCTTGCAACCGTGCTGCACCGGCAGGGGCGGTCGGGCGAAGCCGTCGCGGAGCTCGAGCAATTGCAGCGGCTCGACCCCGGCAATCTGGCGAACGCCAATCTGAAAGCCGCGGCACTGGGCCGCGTCGGCGAGTTCGACGAAGCGCTGGCGCTGTACGAGCAGGTCCTCCGGACACTCGGCAGACAGCCAAAGATCTGGATGTCCTACGGGCATATGCTCAAGACCGTCGGCCGCCAGCCCGATGCCGTCGCCGCGTACCGCAAGGCGCTGGCGCTCGCCCCGACGCTCGGCGAAGCCTGGTGGAGCCTTGCCAATCTGAAGACCGTCGCGTTCGACGACGCCGACATTGCCGCGATGGGCGCCGCGCTCGATCGCGACAACATCGGCCCCGAGGACCGCTTCCACCTGCATTTTTCGCTCGGCAAGGCGCACGAGGACCGCGGGCAGGCCGAGGCGGCCTTTACCCATTATGCCGAAGGCAACCGGCAACGAAAGGCGCTGATCGACTATGACGCCGGCCAGACGCGCGCCGCGGTCGAGCATGCCATGGCACTCTACACCCCCGACTTCTTCGCCGCGCGGACCGGCCATGGCTGCGCGGCGGGCGACCCGATCTTCATCGTCGGCATGCCGCGCGCCGGCTCGACGCTGATCGAGCAGATTCTGGCGAGCCATTCGATGGTCGAGGGCACGATGGAACTGCCCGACATTCCCGCGCTCCACGCGCGTGCACGCGCGATGGGCGGCGTCGCCGCGCTGTCAGCCGACGATGCGCGGATGCTGGGCGAGCAATATCTGCGCGACACCCGGATCCAGCGCAAAACCGACAAGCCATTCTATATCGACAAGCTGCCGAACAACTGGCTCCACGCGGGCTTCATCCGGCTGATCCTGCCGCAGGCGAAGATCATCGACGCGCGGCGGCATCCGATGGATTGCTGCTTTTCCAACTTCAAGCAGCATTATGCCCGCGGGCAGGCGTTCAGTTACAGCCTGTCCGACATGGGACGCTATTATGCCGACTATACCGGGCTTATGGCCCATTTCGACGCGGTGCTGCCCGGCCGCGTCCATCGCGTCTTTCACGAACATCTGCTCGACGACCTCGAGCGCGAAGTCCGCGCGCTGCTCGATCATCTGGGCCTGCCGTTCGAGGCCGCCTGCCTCGATTTCCACAAGAGCGACCGCGCCGTACGCACCGCCAGTTCGGAGCAGGTGCGACGCCCGGTCAACCGCGACGGGGTCGGCCAGTGGCGCCCGATGGAAGCGTGGCTGGCGCCGCTCGTCGAGGCGCTTGGCCCCGCGCTGACCGAATATCCCGCGAGCAGTTGATGCGGACCCGAATGTTGCAATTTTGTCATAGTGGCCGCGAAAGTGCGGACGCGGACGAGCCGGTGCGTCGGGCGCGATTGACGGCGGGCCGAAACTGATCAAACTCCCCTCCGCTGCGCCGCGAAAAACGGCGCCGGAACATAGAGGGGGGTCTTTATGCAGGTCCGTTTATCCCGTCGTGCGCTGCTTCTGGCATCGCTGTCCGGTTCGATTCTTTCATCCGCACCCGCGTTCGCACAGGACGCGCCCAAGACGGGCTATGACGACGAGATCATCGTCACCGCGCAAAAGCGCGAGGAAAATCTGCAAAATGTCCCGATCAGCATCCAGGCGCTGGGGACGCGCAAGCTCGACCAGCTGAACGTCACCAATTTCGAGGATTTCTCGAAGCTCCTGCCCAGCGTCTCGTTCCAGTCGAGCCAGCCGGGGGTCACCACCGTCTATATGCGCGGCGTCGCGAGCGGCGGCGACGGCAACCATTCGGGCTCGCTGCCCAGCGTCGGCGTCTATCTCGACGAGCAGCCGGTGACGACGATCGGCGGCACGCTCGACGTCCATGTCTATGATATCGCGCGCATCGAGTCGCTCGCAGGACCGCAGGGCACGCTCTACGGCGCCTCGTCGCAGGCCGGCACGATCCGCATCATCACCAACAAGCCCGATACCAGCGGCTTCGAAGGCCGCGTCGACGGCGAGCTCAACAGCGTCAAGAGCGGCGGCATGGGCGGCAAGCTCGAAGGCATGATTAATGCCCCGCTGAGCGACCGCGCCGCGGTCCGGCTGGTCGGCTGGTACCAGAAGGATGCCGGCTATATCGACAATGTGCCGGGGACGCGCAGCTTCCTCGGCGCGCCGATCCTCGACCAGAACGGCGACCTGATCGGCAATGATCCCGGCATCACCGTCAACAATGCCGCCTTCGTCAAAAAGAATTTCAACGACGCCGAAGTTTACGGCGGCCGCGCCGCGCTCAAGGTCGATCTCGACGACAATTGGACCGTCACGCCGACCGTCCTGTACCAGAAGCAGAAGAACAACGGCACCTATGCGCAGGATCCGCGCGTCGGTGATTTGCAGACGCAGCGTTTCTACCCCGACAAGCGCACCGACAAGTTCGTCCAGGCGGCGCTGACGATCGAGGGCAAGATCGGCAATTTCGACGTCACCTATGCCGGCGCCTATCTCGACCGCAAGGCGTATCAGATCAACGATTACACCGACTATTCCGAGGCCTATGACGCGCTCTATGCCAATTATACCTACGAGGGCGATTTCGTGTGCAGCGGCCTGGCGGGCTGCTTCTATCTTCAGGACAACGGCGGCAACACCATCGACCCGCGGCAGTTCATCATCGGCACCGACCATTTCCGCAAGCTGAGCCAGGAACTGCGCGTCGCGTCGCCGCAGGACGAACGCTTCCGCGTCGTCGCCGGCCTCTTCTACCAGCGGCAGAGCAATCAGATCCATCAGGATTACATGATCCCCGGTCTCGCCGGCAATCTGTCGGTCAACGGCCGGCCGGGCACGCTGTGGCTGACCGAGCAGAAGCGCGTCGACAAGGATTATGCGGCGTTCGGCGAGGCGAGCTTCGACATCACGCCGACCATCACGCTGACCGGCGGCGGACGCTTCTACAAATATGACAACAGCCTGATCGGCTTCTTCGGTTTCGGGCGCGATCCGAACGGCCCGCCCTATAATGGCGCGGCCAGCTCGCGCACCGGCGTCGCGGGCTGCTACACGACCACCGGCGCGATCCTGCGCGACAATCCCGGCGGCACGCTGTTTCCCGCGGCGGTTCCCGGCGGTCCCTGCACCAACCTGGCCGACTTCGTCGACGGCAAGCTGGTCCCCAAGCGGACCAAGGACGACGGCTTCACCCACCGGCTCAACCTGACCTGGAAACCCAGCGAGGATATGCTGCTCTATGCGACCTGGTCGCGCGGCTTCCGTCCGGGCGGGATCAACCGGCGCGCGACGATCGTCCCCTATGCGGCCGATTTCCTGACCAACTACGAACTGGGGGTCAAATCGACGCTGGCCGACGGCCGGGTGCGCCTCAACGCCGCCATCTACCAGCAGGAATGGAAACGCTTCCAGTTCTCCTTCCTCGGCGAGAACAGCTTTACCGAGATCCACAATGGCCCCAACGCCCGTATCCGCGGGATCGAGGCCGATGTGAACATCCGGCCGACCGACGGGCTGACGATCACCGCCGCGGCCTCCTACACCGACGCCAAGACCAAGAATAACCTCTGCGCGATCGACGATCCGACCTATCAATGTACCGATCCCGGGAACTCGATTGCCGCGGAAAAGGGAACGCGTCTGCCGGTGACGCCGAAGTTCAACGGCAATGCGACGGTGCGCTACCAGTTCCCGGTCGGGCCGGGTGAGATGCACCTGCAATCGGTGATCGCGCATCGCAGTTCGGCGACCCCCGACATCCGCGTCGCAACGGCGAACGCGCTGGGCCGGATCCGCGGGTCGACCACGGTCGATTTCGCGGTCGGTTTCGACTGGACCAACTACAGCTTCGAACTGTTCCTGCAGAACGCATTCGACGAGCGCGCCGAACTCGCGCGCTATTCGAACTGCGGCCAGTGCGACGGCCGGGTGCAGATATTGGTGAACCAGCCCCAGACGATCGGGGCGCGGCTCGGCGCCAAGTTCTGACCGGGTGACCGGACACCGCAACGACAACGAAGGGCCGGGCCAAAAGCTCGGCCTTTCCATGTGCATCGCGCTCGTGATGGGCAATATGATCGGGTCGGGGGTGTTCCTGCTCCCCGCGAGCCTGGCGCCCTTCGGCTGGAATGGCGTCGCGGGCTGGGCGATCACCATCGCCGGGGCGCTCGCGCTCGCCTTTGTGATCGCAAGGCTGACCGTCGCCTTTCCCGACGCGAGCGGACCGACGGGTTTCGTCGAGCGCGCCTTCGGCCGCATCCCGAGCTTCATGATCGGCTGGGCCTATTGGGTGTCGGTATGGACCGCGAACGTCACGCTGGCGGTGGCAAGCGTGTCGTTCCTGAGCCTCTTCCTGCCCGAACTGCGCGGGCATATGGCGGTCTCGACGATCGCGCTGATCTGGATGGTCACCGCGATCAACTGGCGCGGCGCGCGCGCCGCCGGGCGCTTTCAGGTCGTGACGCTGGCGATCAAGCTGATCCCGCTGCTCACTGTGGTCGTCCTGATCCCGGTGGCGTTCGGCCGCAGCGAACCCGTCGCGATCACCCCCTTCCCCGCCGGCGGCCTGTCGGTCGCTGCGGTGAGCGGTTCGGCGATCCTGACCCTGTGGGCGCTGCTCGGCTTTGAATCGGCGAGCGTCGCCGCCGACAAGGTCAGGAACCCGACCGTCACCATTCCGCGCGCGACGATCATCGGCACGCTCGCGACGGGCATCCTCTACCTGATCGTCTGTTCGGCCATCGCGCTGATGCTCCCCGCCGCCGCGGTCGCGACATCGGAGGCGCCCTTCGCGCTGTTCGCCGAAACCTATTGGGGGCACGGCCCCGCGGTATGGATCGCCGCCTTCGCCGCGGTCAGCGCGCTCGGTGCGCTCAACGGCTGGACGCTGATCCAGGCCGAACAGCCCGCGCGGCTCGCCGAACAGGGGCTGCTCCCCGCCTGGTTCGCGAGGACGAACCGCCACGGCACGCCGGCTGCCGCACTGCTGCTGTCGAGCGGAATCGCGACCGTGTGCGTCATCCTCAACAGCAGCAAGTCGACCAGCGAGATGTTCACCTTCATGGCGGTGCTGTCGACCTCGGTGACGCTCTGGCTCTACCTCGCCTGCGCTGCGGCGGCGCTGCGGCTGCGCGTCGCGATGGGAGTCGCGGTGGCGGGGCTTGGCTATGCCGTCTGGACGTTGTGGGGCGCGGGCCCCGGCGTCAGCGCGATGAGCCTGATCCTGATGGTCGCCGGGCTGCCGCTCTACGCCTGGACGCGGATGCTCGCGGCCAAGCCGGCGGCGGGTGCCGCCTCCGGCGGCTGAAACCTTGCGCGCCGGGCCGAAATCGCCTATCGGCGTCCTCCCGCTGGCCCGGATTCGGGCTTTTTCTGGAGACGTGACGTGTCGGACCGCCGAATAATCCAGGGTTTGAAACCCTGCGGCATCCGCCCGCTGTCGTAGCGCGTTTTTCCTGACGCGGTGCGCCCGGGCGCTGCCGCAATTTCCAACCCGCCCATCATACTTCTGCCGTCGGGCGCCGTGCGTCCGCCGGCCGCAGGCAGGTATTTATGTTGCACGACAGCCATTGGGCGCGCACTCGCGCGCGCCGTCGCCACGGATCATCCGGGCAAGACAAAGACTGGCCGGGCCTTGCTCGGCTGGGCCCGCGCGCGCGCCGCCGCGCTCGGGTTCAACGACAAGACCATCGCGCGTGCCGCGCTGCTCGGGGCTCCCGCCCCGGCACCCGATGTGCGCGCGGACGAGAGCCTGCTTCAGGCGAACCGGCTGGCCGACGCGCTCGACCTCGCCGCCGACGAGCGTGCGCTGTTGCTGCTCGCGACGGCGATGGAGCGCGGCCCGTTGACGCGCAGCCTCGCCAAACTCGTCGAGAGCGAGGCGCTCGACATGGAGGCGCTGGTGAGCGCGCTCACCGGCTTCGCGCCGCACGCGATCCGCGGCGCCGAGGTGGTGCGGCTCGATCTCGTCGGGCGCTGGACGACCAAGGAAGGCAAGGTCGAATTCGGGCTCTGCTGGTCGTTCGAGCGGCTGCTCGACGCGCGGCCGGGGCAGCATGAAAGCCTGATCGACGGCCTGCTCGGTCGGCGCCAGACGGCACGCCACGCGCTCGCCGCCTTCCCGGCGCAACAGCACGATGCCGAACTGGCGCTGGCGCTGCTCGGCGGTGCGCTCGCGAACGGCGCGCGCGGGATCAACATCCTGATCCACGGCCCGCCCGGTACGGGAAAGACCGAGCTGGCGCGTACGCTTGCCGCGACGCTCGGCGAACCGCTGCACGCGGTGGGCGAAGCCGACAGCGACGGCGACGAGCCGAGCCGCTTCGACCGTCTCGCCGCGCTGCGGCTCGCGCTACGCACGCTTGAAAAGCGCGGGCGCGCGCTGCTGCTGTTCGACGAGATGGAGGATATGCTCGGCGACACGCGCATCGAGCAGGACGGCCGCGTGCGCAAGCGCGCGGGGTCGAAGCTGTTCGTCAACCGGCTGATCGAGGACAATGTCGTCCCCGTGATCTGGACCTCGAACTGCATCGCCGACCTCGACCCCGCGATCCTCCGCCGCTTCAGCCTGTCGATCCGCATGGATTTCCCCGGCCAGGGTCACAGCCCGGCGATGCTCGCGCGCGTCAGCGCCGAGGAGCAGGTCGCGGTCGACCCGGCGCTGCAGGCGCTCGCGGCGCGCGCCCCCGAAACCGCGTCGCTGTTCCGCGTCGCGGCGCGCGCGGCCGCGCTTGCCGGCGATCCCGAATCCGCGAACCGCTTTGCGGGTTCGATCCTCGGCGCGATGCGCGGCGAGGCGGTCGAGGCGCGCGCCCCGCGGGCGTTTGACGAGAGCTTGCTCGCCGCCGACACCGACCTCCCCGCGCTGTTCGCGAGGCTCGCAGAGGCGGCCGCGCCCGCCGACTTCTCGCTGCTGCTCACCGGGCCGCCGGGAACGGGCAAGACCGAAGCGGTGCAGGCGCTCGCACGCCGGCTCGGACGGCCTCTGCACGTCAAGCGCGCATCGGACCTGATGTCGAAATGGGTGGGCGAGACCGAAAAGGCGATCGCCGCCGCCTTTGCCGACGCAAAGCGGCAGGGGGCGCTGCTCTTCTTCGACGAGGTCGACTCGCTCCTCGCCGACCGCGGGAGCGCGACGCGCGGCTGGGAGGTGAGCCAGGTCAACGAGCTTCTGACGTGGATGGAGGATCATCCGCTGCCCTTCGCCGCGGCGACCAACCATGCGGCGAAGCTCGACCCGGCGTCGGCGCGGCGCTTCGTCTTCAAGGTCGAGATGCGGTGGCTCGACGAGATGCGCGCGCGACGGGCGTTCGCGCATTTCTTCGGGCGCGAAGCCCCGGGGACGCTCGACGGGCTCGATGGGCTGACCCTCGGCGACTTTGCCGTCGTCGCGCGTCAGGCGCGTTTCCTCGGCACGCTCGACGATGCGGCGCTGCTCGACCGGCTGCGGCGCGAGCGGGCGGCGCGTCCCGCGATGCCGCAGGCGATCGGTTTCGGCGCGGTACCGGCGCTAGCGCCACCGGGGCGCGAAGAAACCCCGGTCGCGTAGGATTACCTCGGCCGCATTGTGCCCCGGCGCCCCGGTCACGCCGCCGCCGGGGTGCGTCCCCGCCCCGCACATGTAGAGCCCCTTCACCGGCCCGCGGTAACCGCCGTTGCCGAGAACCGGGCGTGCGGCCCAGAGCTGGTCGAGGCTCATATTGCCGTGCATGATGTCGCCGCCGACGAGCCCGAACTTGCGTTCGAGGCCCTTGGGCGACAGGCGCGTCTGCGCGATGATGCTCGCGCGGAACCCCGGCGCATGCTGCTCGACCGTGTCGATGATGCAGTCGGCGGCGGCGTCCTCCTCGTCGTCCCAGTCGCGGCCGTCGGGAAGCTCGGGCGCGAACTGCTGGCAAAAGAGGCTCGCGACATGCTGGCCCGGCGGCGCGAGGCTGTCGTCGACGGTCGAGGGGATCAGCATCTCGACGATCGGCGCCTTCGACCAGCCATGCTGTTTTGCGTCGAGGAAGGCGCGGTCCATATAGTCGAGCGTCGGCGCGAGGATGATCCCCGACTGGTGATGCTCGCCGGGTTCGGGGAGGCAGGTGAATTTCGGGAGCTCGCTGAGCGCGACATTCATCCGGAACGTGCCGCTGCCCGCCTTGAAGCCCTTGATGCGGCGCTGGAAATCGGCAGGCAGGTCGCTCGCGTCCATCATCCGCTCGTAGAGCAGCTTCGGCCCGACATTGGCGATCACGCGCACCGCAGCGATTTCCTCGCCGCCGACGAGCTTCACGCCGACCGCCTTGCCGCCATCGACGAGCACCTTGTCGACCGGGCTTTCGAGGCTGGTCTCGACCCCCATGTCGCGGCAGACCTTGGCCATGATCTCGGTGATCTTGCCCATGCCGCCGACGCTGTGGCCCCACGCGCCCTTCTTGCCGTTCACTTCGCCGAAAACGTGGTGAAGGAGCACATAAGCACTGCCCGGCGTATCGGGGCTGGCATAATTGCCGACGACGGCGTCGAAGCCGAAGGCCGCCTTGACCGCCTCGCTCTCGAACCAGCTGTCGAGCATCGTGCGCGCCGATTTGGTGAAGAGGTCGAGCACGTCGCGCTGCTGTTCGAGGCTCAGTCCCGCGAAGCGCCGCCCCTGCCGCGCACCGTCGAGCAAGGTGCGAAGACCCTCGCCGACGTTCGGCGGCACGCGGAGCGCGAGGTCGCGGAGCAGTTCGGCGACATTTTCGAGCGCATCATAATATTGGGGCAGCACCTCGGCATCGCGCGCGCTGAACTTGCGGAACTCGGCCTGCGTGCGTTCGAGCCCGCCGCCGAGCTTCAGATAGCCGCCACCTTCCTGCGGCAGGAAATTGCTGATCGGGCGTTCGATCACGCGATAGCCGTGATCGGCGAGCTTCATGTCGGCGATCACCTTCGGCTGGAGCAGACTGACCGTGTAGCTCGCGACCGAATTGCGGAACCCCGGCGCGAATTCTTCGGTCACCGCGGCGCCGCCGACGACGTCGCGCGCCTCGACGATCCGCACCTTCAGCCCCGCCCTCGCGAGATAGAAGGCGCAGACGAGGCCGTTGTGGCCGGCACCGATAATCAGCGCGTCATAGGCTTTGGTCATGGAAACTCTTTCGCAAGCGGGGACTGGACATGCTGACGGCCGAACCCGAGGCCGAGGATCCGGCCCGGAATGCGGCGCAGCAGCGGAATGGAATCGAGCAGGCGCACCGCGAGGGGCACGCGGGTGATCTCACCGCGGAGCATCGGTTCGATGACGCGCTGATGCGCGAAGCGCTGGATTGCCTGCATGCGGGTGGTCGGTTTCCAGCGGCGTTCCTGCACCTTCGTCAGCAGCGGATCGGCGTCGGCGCCGACGGTGAGCGGCGCTGCGAGGATATTCGCGGCCGCGACGGCGTCCTGCACCGCGAGGTTGATCCCGACGCCGCCGACGGGCGACATGGCGTGCGCGGCGTCGCCGATCGCGAGCAGCCCGGGACGCGACCAGCGCGTCAGCCGGTCGAGCGCGACCGAGAGCAATTTCACATCGTCGAAGCTCCGGATCGCATCGATCCCGGCGGCAAGGCCGGGTGCGATCGCGACGATCTCATCCCGGAACGCCGCGATGCCGCGAGCCTCGATCGGTGCGAAACCACCCTTCTCGATGATCCGCGCACATTGCCAATAATCGCCGCGCGGGATCGCGACGACCATGCCGCCCTTGTCGATCGTGCCAAGCGCGACTTCGGACATGTCCATGCCCGCGGGAACCGGAATGCGGAACCACAGCACATCCATCGGCGCGCCGAGATCTTCGAGCGGCAATTCGGCGGCCTCGCGCAGCACCGAGCGACGCCCATCTGCGGCGATGACGAGCCGGGCGGGCAAGGTTTCGCCGTTCGCGAGCGTCACCCCGTTGACGCGGCCCGCATCGTCATGGGTCAGCCCGGTCGCCTCGGTCGACATGCGCAGATCGAAGGTCGGATAGCGCCGCGCCTGCCCGGCGATGAAATCGAGCAGGTCCCATTGCGGCATCATCGCGACAAAGCGCGCCGCGACGGGCAGATGCTTCATCGTCGCCACCGTATAGCGCCCGCCCAGCAGGTTGAGCGTCATCGTGTCGATCGCGGCGTGCGGTTCCTTGAGCAGCTCACCCAGCAACCCGATCTCGTTGAACAGCTCGAGCGTCGAGGGATGCACCGTGTCGCCGCGGAAATCGCGAAGAAAGTCGGCGTGCTTTTCGAGCACCGTCACGCGCACCCCGGCACGCGCGAAGAGCAATCCCGCGACCATGCCGGCGGGTCCGCCGCCGACGATCACCACGGGGAGACTATCAGCCATTCCGACCTCCGTTCGTGTCGAGCGAAGTCGAGACACCCTGCGGTCGTGCGCTCACGATGGGCATCTCGACTTCGCTCGATGCGAACGGAGAAAAGGCGATCATGCGCGGCTCCACCCTGCCCCGGGCGCCTTCTCCAGCCGCGCCTCGGGGATGATATCGCGCATGCGCGAACAGAAATGCTTGAGGCAGACTTCCTTGTCGCTGAGCGGGCCCATCGAGAAGCTCTTCGACTGCATGCCGGCCTGAACGCGAGTGATCAGTTCGGTGTCCTCGGCATTGACCTGCCGGTTGATGCGCCAGTTGAGGTAGCGCGCGGCCTTCATCTCGCGGCGCTCATCGGGCAGGACGTAGCTGATTTCGCGGATCAGGCACGTCGTCGGGCCGGTCGGCAGCCACTGCATGAAGTCGACCTGGTCGGGATAGATGTCGAACGCGACATTCGGCCATAGCTTGAAATAGAGCCAGTGGCGCTGGTTGGCCTCGGGCAGGTGCGGCACCGGCGGCAGCAGCCGCTGGTACATGCGCTCGGACCAGTTGGCTGACGGGCGATCGATCAGGTCGCCCCACATGCGGTCGACATTGTCCTCGGCCTCGACGCCATAGCTTTTGCCGAACAGACGCGTCAGGCCGGGGTGCGCGACGGGGATGTGGAGGCCGTCCGAATAATTGTCGCCGACATTCTTCCAGTTGACCTCGCGCGGGCGCAGCGTGACGCGGCCCAATGCACCGAGTTCCTCGAAGCGATAGGGCGCGACCTGCGCCTCATAGGGCGCCATCATCGATGCGACCGACGGACCGCCGTCATCCTCGATCCGCACGAACCAGAAGCCGCGCCATTGTTCGAGGCCGACCGGGACGAGCCCTGCCCTGTTCCTGTCGAGTGTCGGATAGCTCGCGCTGTCGGGCACGCCGGTCAGCCGGCCGTCGAGGTCGTAGGTCCAGGCGTGATAGGGACACACGAGCTTCTTCGCGCAGCCCGTCGCCCCGTCGACGAGGCGCGACCCGCGGTGGCGGCAGACGTTGGTGAAGGCGCGCACGATGCGGTCGGCGCCGCGCACGACGATCACGCTTTCGCCGCAATAGTCGATGCTGTGCCAGTCGCCGGGGTTCGGGATATCGCTGTCGTGGCAGACGACCTGCCAGCTGGGGCGGAAGATGCGGTCCATTTCGACCGCGTGGAAATCGGGGTCGCTGTAGGTCCACGCGGGGAGCGACCAGCCGTCCAGGGAATCTTCGGGAGCGGGGTCGATGTTGTCGAAAGTGTCGCGCAGCGTTGCCATGGGCCCATCCTTGTTGTACATACGTATAACAACATGACACCCGCTCGCCAAGCCTTTACGCGCGAAAGCGCCGATGCCCGGAGGGCGGACCTGATCGAAGCAGTGGCGGCGTGCCTTGCCGAACAGGGTCTCGCGGGCACCAATGTTCGCGCCATCTGTGCAAAAGCGGGGGTGTCACCCGGGCTGCTGCGCCATTATTTCGCGGGAATCGACGATCTGATCGCCGCCACCTATCAGGCGACGAGCGACCGGATGGACGCGATTTTCGCGGGCGCGGTCGAGGGCGCGGGCCCCGATCCGCGGGCGCGGCTGACCGCGTACCTCACCGCCAGCTTCCGCGCGCCGGTGACCGATCCCGAATTGCTCGGCGCATGGACCGCCTTCTGGGCGCTGGCGCGGAGCGATGCGCGGATGGCCGCGATCCACGCGGACAGCTACGCGGGCTATCGCGAACGGCTGGGCGACCTGCTCGTCGCGTGCGGCGCGACCGACGCCGGGCGGCTGGCGATCATGCTGACCGCGATGGTCGACGGGCTGTGGCTCGAACTGTCGCTCGACGCGGACAGCTTCGGCGCCGAGGCGGCAGTGGCGATGGTCGAGCGCGCGGTGGCGGCGTTGGTTTAGGCCACCACACCCCGTTCGCCCTGAGCCTGTGGAAGCCTGTCCTGAGCGCCTGCCTTGGCAGGCAGTCGAAGGGGGCCGTCCTTCTCTTGCAACGTCGAAAGAAAGAACGGTGCTTCGACAAGCTCAGCACAAACGGGGTTCGATTGGTCAGCCGTTTATTTCGACAAATCTCTGAGCAGACTGTCCCAATGCGCGAGCGCGGGGGCGATCGCATCGACCGGCACGCGTTCGTTGAGGCCGTGCGCGTAGCTGTCGCTGGCCTTCGAGAAAAGACCCGCAACGCCGTAGCTCGGCACCCCCTGGATACGGAAATGATAGCTATCGGTGGCGCCCGCGCTCATCGACGGGATGATCGGCAGGCCCGGCGCGCGGGCATGCACCGCCTTCGTCACCGCGGCGACGACGTCGGGGCGCAGCGGCGAGGCGTCGCTGGCACTCGCGTCGGGATCGGTGTGCACCTTGATCGCGGGGTCGGCGATCACGCGTTCGAGTTCGGCGCGCACCGCCTCGACCGCCACGCCGGGGAAGATGCGGCAGTTGATGTTCGCGGTCGCCCTTTGCGGAAGCGCATTTTCGGCGTGGCCGCCCTTGACCAGCGTCGGCACGCAGGTGGTGCCGATCTGGCCGACATATTCGGGCTCGGCACGGATCTTCGCGATCGCGGCCGCATCCGCCGGATTGGCGGCAAAGGCCCTGAGGGCTGCACCGATGTCACCGCCGACCTGATCAGCAACGATCGGCATGCCGACCTTGGTCAGCTCGTTCTGCTGCGGGGTGAAGCGGTAGGCGCCGACCTTCGCGAGCGCGTTCGCGAGCTGGACGATGGCGTTGGTGTCCGAGGGGCGCGAACTGTGGCCGCCGGGGTTGGTGACTTCGAGCATGAAGTCGGCATAGGTCTTCTCGCCCGCCTGCAGCCCGTAATATTTGGGCTTGCCGTCCTCGCCGATCGTCCCGCCGCCGCCGTCGCCGTTGAGCGCGAATTCGGCGCCCTTATATTTGGCCGCGAGCGCGCGCGTCGTGGTCATCGAGGTTTCCTCGTCGCCCGAGAGCGCGAGGATGATCGTGCGCTTCGGCTTGAAGCCGTCGCGCTTGAGCTGCGCCATCGTCGCGACCATCATCGCGACGTCGAACTTGTTGTCCTCCGACCCGCGGCCGAAGATATAGCCCTGCTCCTCGACGGGGACGAAGGGATCGCGCGTCCAGTCTTTCGCGTCGGCCTCGACGACGTCCATATGCCCGAGCAGCACGATCGGCTTGCCCTTCCCCGTCCCCTGCAGCGTAGCGGCGAAGGTCGCGGTTTCGCCGATCGGGGTGATCTCGATATCGGCGTCGGTGTAGCCTGCGGCCTTGAGCACGCCCGCATAGTAAGCGGCGAGTTCGGGCACCTTCCCGCGGCCCTCGACGGTCGGGATCGCGATGCTGTCGATCAGGATCTTCTTCGCCGCGCCGGTATCGGCGGGCTTGGCGTAGGCGGGAACAGCCGCGAGCAGGGCTGCGGAAGCAAGGAAAGCGGAAACAAGACGCATATCGTCGACCCCTTTTGATTATCCTGATTCATTCGTTCGGGCCGAGCCCGTCGAAGCCCGGTCCTTGATACGCATGCTGGAGGAAGAACGGCCCTTCGACAAGCTCAGGCCAAACGGAAATTCAAGCCACCGCCTTCTTCGTTTTCGGCGCGGCCGTCTTCGGCTTGAACCGGCACAGGTCGGCGACCGGGCAGCGCCAGCATTCAGGGGTGCGCGCCTTGCAGATGTAGCGGCCGTGGAGGATCAGCCAGTGATGCGCCCCGACGCGGAAGGGCTGCGGCGTTTCCTTTTCGAGTTTCTTCTCGACCGCGAGCACCGTCTTGCCCGGCGCGAGGCCGGTGCGGTTGCCGACGCGAAAAATGTGCGTGTCGACCGCAAAGGTCTCCGCGCCAAAGGCACAGTTCATCACGACATTGGCGGTCTTGCGCCCGACACCCGGAAGCTCGACGAGCGTGTCGCGGTCAGCGGGGACCTCACCCCCGAAATCGCGGACGAGGATTTCGCTGAGCGCGATGACATTCTTCGCCTTGGCGTTGAACAGCCCGATCGTCTTGATATGCTGTTTGAGGCCATCCTCGCCGAGGTCGAGCATCGCCTGCGGCGTCGCCACCTCCTGAAACAGGCGCCGCGTCGCCTTGTTCACCCCGACGTCGGTCGCCTGCGCCGAGAGCACCACCGCGACGAGCAGCTGATAGGTGTTGCCGAATTGCAGCTCGGTCTCGGGACTGGGGTTCAGTTCGGCGAGGCGACGGTAGAATTCGAAAATGTCGGCTTTTTTCATTGCGATTCGGGCGGATGCGCCGCCTTCCATTCCATTGCGGCGCGGACGCGGCGTTCGACCGAGGGGTGCGAGTAGAAGATGAACTCTTCGGCCGCATTCGGGCGCGGGTTGCGATATTCGGCGGTCTTGACCAGCGCGCTGGCGAGCGCGTCGGGCAGGTTCACGGTGCGCAGCGAATAGGCATCGGCCGCGCTTTCATCGTAACGCGAAAGGCCATTGCGCACCGGCTGCGCAAGAAAGGCGAAAAGCGTCAGCATAAACATCAGCACCGGCAGGCCGCGCGGATCGCCGATCGCGGCAGCGCTGCCGAAGGTGCGGGCGACGCGCGCGTACAGCCGGTCGGCGAGGAAGAAGAGCAGGATCGCGAGCAGCGAGAAGACCGCGATCATTATCCAGATATGGCCGAGGACATAATGGCCGATCTCGTGCCCGGTGACCGCTCGCACCTCGTCGAGCGAGGCGCCCTTGAGCGCGACGTCCGAAATCGCGATGCGCGCCGAATGACCGAGCCCCGACACATTGGCGGTGAAATTGTTCGACTGGCGCGAGCCGTCGTAGAGGAAGATGCGGCCGGGCTCGATCCCCGCCTGCTGCGCCTGCACGACCAGCGCATCGCGCACCGGCCCGGCGGGAACGGGCCGATAGTCGTTGAACAGCGGTTCGACCACCACCGGGGCGAGGAGCAGGAGCAGCGAGATGGCGAAGGCCGCGAGACCGCCCGACCAGATCCACCAGCGCCGTCCGGCGCGGCGGATAAGCGCATAGATGCCGAGGAAGAAAAGCGCCCCGAACAAGGCCGCGAAGACCATGCCGATCGCGCCCTGCGCCAGCCAGTCGCCGAGCGGCTGGCTGGTACGGCCATAGGCGCTTTCGCGCCACCAGTCCTGATAGAGGTTCCACGGCAGCGCGACGATCGCCGACAGCAGCAGGAAGGCGGCGCAGACGAGCAGGGTGCGCAGCACGAACCCGCGCCCCGCGAGCCGCGCATCGAGACAGTCGAGGATGCGCAGCCGCACGAACAGGACGGCGACGAGCGCTGCGACGACGACATCCCACAAACCCAGCCATTCGCCGCCGCGCGTATAGGCGGCGGCCTTTGCGAGTGCGGCGGGGCCGAGCGCGTCGATATAGGCGGCGGTGGCGGCGGCGGGATCGAAAGCCATGGTCGGTGTCCTCGTGCGGCGGTCAACGCAGCCAGCGGCTGAGCGCGGGAAAGGCGGGCAATCCTTCGGCGAGCGCGGTGCGCAGGTCGGCGGTCATGCCATAGAGACCGAGCATCGGCGCACCGATGAAATGGCCGGTCGCAAAGCTGGCGATCAGCGCCGCGCTGTCGCCGCGATAGCCGCCGTCGTGGAACAATTGGCGCGGAGTCACCCCGCACGGGAAGGAGGCGGCATAGGACCAGGCGATCGCCGCCATCTCGTCGACCGGGTCGGCGTCGATCGGGCCGAGCGCGGGCCGGTCGGCGGCGTCGACGACCGCGATATGCCCGGCCTCGTGGAGCAGGTCGCCGGGCCATACCGGGGTTTCGGGGTCGATCAGGAGGCGCCCGTTCACGATCGCGAGGCCGCCGAGCAACTGCTCCTTTTCCGCGCCGATCCAGTCGACCGCGATGCCGATTTCTTCGAGAAAGGGCAGGATGCGCGCCGCCGCGGCTTCGCCGCCGCCCTCGTCGCGCCATGTGCAGGCGGATGCCGTGACCTTGTCCATCGTCAGTCCTTTTCGACGAGGCGCGAGACGATGGCAACGAACATCAGGCTGGCGATCCAGCCGAACATGATGTTGAACCACATCAGCCAGCGCAGCGCGCGCCCGCCCCACAAGGTTTCGCCCGCCGCGTTCGCCACCAGCGGCCCCCAGTCGGCCTCCTGATGCAGGTCGACGAAGGGCAGGGTCACGTCGAGCGCGAAGAAGAAGGGTTGGAAGGTCGAATATTCGGGGGGCACCGGACAGCGTGAATCGGTCCAGTGATACCGCGCGCCGGGATCACCCGGTGCCCCGCAATCCGCGGTCGTGCCGCTCATATGGACAAGCGGGCTGGTCGGGCCGATCAGCCCGTGATCGCGCCCCTCATAATAAGCGAGCGACGAGAAGGCCACGAGCAGGAGCGTCAGATAGACGATGCGCTGCGGCTTGTGGCCATAGCCCGAGAGCTTTCCGTAGACATAGTGCCAGCCGCGCGCGACGAGATTGGCGAGCGGGTTCCAGCCGCGATCGAGCGTCTGCCGGAAAGCGGGCGCCCAATGGTCGGGGAACGCCTGCGGCTCGCGCATGCCGACCGAGCAAGCGGCACGGCGCATGTCCTGTTTCGCAATCGCCACTTCGGCCGCCTCGGTCATGTGCCCCGTAGCGCGCAGCGTCTTGACGAGTTGCTCCCACGGCTGCGGGTAGAAATCGGGTTTCCTGCCGTTCCTGAGCGCCCGCGCCGCCTCTTCCCGCGTCCGGATGTGCGACTGGGTCTTGAGCCAGGCGATGCGCATTTTCGAATCGGTCGGGCCGTTGATCTTGTGATATTCGAAGCCGTCGAATTCGTTTCCCGAAGGCCAAGCGAAGCGGGTATCGGCGAGTTCGCCGACCGAGGCCGAGGCCAGCCCGATCGTGCCGTGCACCAGCGCGCCCTCGAGAAACAGCGAGCCCGTGACCTTCATGCCGTCGGCGACGAGGACGTGCCCGGGCGCCGCCTTCCCGGGCGTTCCGATCTCCGCTCCCCTGAGCGTAAGATCGCCGCCGATCTGGGCGTTGACCAGTCGCAGCGTCCCGTCGCAGACGAAGGGGGTTTGCGTCTCGCCCGCGCGCAGGAACAGCGTGCCGTCGAGCTCGATCCGGTCGGCGAGCAGCGTGGGCAGCCGGCTTCCCGACAGGACGAGCGAATCGAGATGCGCGTGCCGCACGACGACCTCTTCCGCGAAGGTGCAATCCTTGAGCTTCAGGACGCGGGGGACGTCGACATAGTCGAGGTCGAGCTTGCCCGCGATCCAAGCGCCCTGCACCTCGATGCCCTTTTCATGCACCGGGTGATGTTCGTCGCCGCCCAGCAACAGGAAGCGGATCAGCGCGGCATCGATCGTCACCTCGCGATCGGCCCGATCGGGCCGCGACGTACCGAGGAGGTACGGTTCGCCGCGCGCGGCGCAGTCGAGCAGCACCATATGGCCGGGATAATCGGTGCGGATATCGCTGTATCGGCGGCCGTGCGCGACGACCTTGCCGCTGGTCACAAACCGAGCACCTGCGGCATCGTGTAGCGCCCCGGCTTCTGGTGGATCAGCCACAGCGCCGCGCGAACCGCGCCGCGCGCGAAGATCATGCGGTTCTCGGCGCGATGCGAGAGGGTGATCATCTCCTCGGGTCCCGCGAAAATGACGTCATGGTCGCCCGCGACGGTGCCGCCGCGCAGGCTCGCGAAGCCGATATGACCGTGGCCGCGTGCGCCGGTGACGCCATCGCGGCCGCGTTCGGAACAGGTGGCGAGGTCGATGCCGCGCCCCTCGGCCGCCGCCTGCCCGAGCAGCAGCGCGGTGCCGCTGGGCGCGTCGACCTTGTTGCGGTGGTGCATTTCGACGACCTCGATGTCCCAGTCGGCGTCGAGCCGCGCCGCCGCCTCGCGCACCAGATGCGCAAGCAGGGTAACCCCGAGCGACGTATTGCCGGTCTGGAGCACCGCGATATCGCGCGCGGCATCGTCGATCAGCCAGTGATGGCGTTCCTCGAGCCCGGTGGTGCCGATGACGATCGGCGTCTTCGCCGCGATGCAGGCGCCCAGCGTCGCCTCGAGCGCGGCGGGCGAGGAAAAGTCGACGAGCACCGCGGCGTCGCCCGCAAGCTTTGCGACATCGCCGCCCTTGTCGATGCCGAGATGACCATGCCCCGCCTCCGCCGCCGCCGCGGCGAGCGCGACACCCATGCGGCCCTGGCTACCGACGATACCGATGCTGGTCATATTCCGTCCCCCATATTTCGGATCCCCCCTTAGCCGCTCGCATCGCGCGAAGTCGAGATGCCGAGACGGGCGGCACCCCGTCGACGGATGTCTCGACTTCGCGCGACCCGAGCGGATAAGAGGGCGCCATGACCGACATTCAGAACATCGTGATCCTGACCGGCGCCGGCGTGTCGGCCGAAAGCGGGATCGACACGTTTCGCGACGGCGGCGGATTGTGGGAACAGCACCGCGTCGAGGATGTCGCGACCCCCGAGGCCTATATCCGCGACCCCGACCTCGTCCACCGCTTCTACGACGCGCGGCGCGCGGCGATCCAGACCAAGGTCCCGAACGCGGCGCACGACGCGCTGGCGCGGCTCGATGCGGCGTGGAAGGGCGAGTTCCTGATCGTCACGCAGAATGTCGACGACCTGCACGAACGCGCGGGGGCGAGCCGGCTGCTCCACATGCACGGCGAGCATCTGAACGCCTGGTGCACCGCGTGCGACAACCGCAGCCACTGGACGGGGACGCTGATCGAGCGGCCGCCCTGCCCCGCATGCGGCTTGCCGGGATATCTGCGCCCCGACGTCGTCTGGTTCGGCGAGATGCCGTACCGGATGGAGGACATCTATCGCGCGATCAACCGCGCCGACCTGTTCGTGTCGATCGGCACGTCGGGCGCGGTCTATCCCGCCGCGGGCTTCGTGCGCGAGGCGCGCGCCGCGGGGGCGAAAACGCTCGAGCTCAACATGGAACCGAGCCAGGGATCGCACTGGTTCGACGAAGCGCGCCACGGGCCCGCAACGGCGCTGGTGCCGGCGTGGGTCGACGCGATGCTGGGCCGCTAGCGCCGCGCCGCGAAAAAGTCCCGCAGCAGCGCCGCGGCTTCGTTCGCGCCGATGCCGTCGTAGATTTCGGGGCGATGATGCACCGTCGGCTGCGAAAAGACGCGCGGACCGTGGACGACCGCACCGCCCTTGGGATCGTCGGCGCCGTAATAGAGGCGCGCCATCCGCGCATGCGCGATCGCCCCTGCGCACATCGCGCAGGGTTCGAGCGTCACATAGAGGTCGCAGCCGTCGAGTCGCTCGTTGCCGAGCTTTGCCGCCGCAAGGCGAATCGCGACGATTTCGGCGTGCGCGGTCGGATCGTGCGATTCGCGCGGACGGTTGTGCCCCTCGGCGATCACCTGCCCGTCCTTGACGACGACCGCGCCGACCGGCACTTCGCCCCATTCCGCCGCGATCCGGGCGAGATCGAGCGCGCGGCGCATCGGGTCGGGAAGCGGAAACTGGGCCATGGCTTTCCCGCTAATCGCTTGACGAATCTCCGGCAAGCCGATAAGCGCGCGCCTTTCCCGGCCCACCCGGTTCTTTCGGTGCCTTTTCGCGCCAACCCGGACGCCGCCCATTGATTCGAGGAAGAAGACCATGTCGCGCATTTGCGAACTGACCGGCAAGGGCCGCCAGGTTGGCCACAACGTCAGCCACGCCAACAACAAGACCAAGCGCACCTTCCTGCCCAACCTGCAGAATGTGACGCTGCTGTCGGACGCGCTCGGCAAGGGCGTCAAGCTGCGCGTTTCGACGCACGGCCTGCGCACCGTCGAGCATAATGGCGGCCTCGACAACTGGCTGCTCAAGGCCGGCGACGACCAGCTGTCGGCTGGCGCGCGCAAGGTGAAGAAGGAAGTGGCGAAGAAGCTGGCCGAAAAGGCCGCCTGACCCCCCTTCGAATCGCGAGCCAATCAGGCCGCCGGTTTACCGCGCGGCCTTTTTGCTGTCCGCGCGGCGCGGCGGCAGGTCGACGAGTTCGAATTGCAGCAGCAGGCTGCGCTGCCAGTTGTTGAAATTGTCGTCGGCGACGAGCCAGAGGAAGGTGCGGCCGCCCGCGACCGAAACCGCCGCGCCCTCGTAATTTTCGCGCAGCGGTTCGGGGACCCGGCCGATCGCGACCGAGCGGACGACGCCGTCCTCGCGAATGTCGGCGGGATCGACGATCGCGAGAATCGTCGTGAACAGCGGCGCAATCCCCAGCTTGCGGTGAACGAGGAGGATGCGCCCGTCGGGGAGCGGCGCGGCGTCGCTGACCAGCCCCTTGCCTTGCGCATCGTAGAAGAAGCGCAGCGCCCGCTTGCCGGGCGTCGCGGGATCGCCAGCGAAGACAAGCGCCTCGGTCCCGCGCGCATCGTCGTCGGCCTCCTCCGAAAAAACGATCGTGCGTCCGTCCGCGAGCCGCGCCATCGCCTCGGCACCGCGATTCGTCGGCCAGGGTTCGAGTTGCGGCGAGCGGTTGCGCGATTCGATTCGCGTCAGTTCGGGATTCAACCGCCAGATCTGGTCGATTCCCTCGAGCGCGACCCAGACCTTGCCGCTCGCGGCATCGACCGACACCGCCTCGACGTCGGTGAAGGCCTTGCTGCCCGGATTGCGCGGCGGCAGCGGCAGACGGCGGATCGCGACCTCCGAGACCGTGCCGCCTTCTGCCAGCGTCAGCCGCGTCGCATAGCCATTGTCGCCGACGAGGAGGAAGCGCCCCTCGCCGAGATGCGCGAGCCCCGAGAAGCCGCCGAACAGGCTGTGCGGGCTGGTCAGCCGCCAGCCGCGCACGAAACGCAGACTGCCCGCCGTCGCGGGCGGAAAGACGAGCGGGCGCGCCGCCGCCGTCTGGCGGAAATCGTCGACGGGAAAGCGATGCCGCGTCCCGGGCACCGGGCCGAGCGCAAGGAAAATCAGGACAGCGAGGAGCGGGCGGCGCATGGCCGCGGCGATAGGGCAAAGCTGAACGCCAGCCAACAGCGGCGTTCAGCATCGGCTCAAGGCGAATCACCCATAACCCCTTCATCGACCAGCCCAAAGGGGCCGAGACGACGACGAAGGAGAATGACGATGAAGAAGATGGTGACCCTTTCGATCGCCGCCCTGATGTCCACCGCGACGCTGGGCCTGGCGACTCCCGCCGCCGCGCAGAACGGCTATTACTACCGCGACGGCTATTCGAGCTACGACGCGCGCTACGGCCGCGACGACCGCCGCTATGACCGCCGCGACTATCGCAACTACGACCGCCGCGATTATCGCCGCGACCGCCGCTACGACAATCGCCGCTACAACAACCGCTATCGCTGCGACAACGGCACCGGCGGCACGGTGATCGGCGCGATCGCCGGCGGCCTCGCAGGCCACGAGATCGCAGGCCGCGGCGACAAGACCGTCGGCACGATCATCGGCGGCGCGGTCGGCGCCATCGCGGGCCGCGCGATCGACAAGGGGAATGACGGCTGCCGCTAAGGCCGGACCCGACCCCCAATAACTTCCCTCTCCCCCTTGCTCGCCCCGTCCGGTTTCGTACCGGGCGGGGTTTTCTTTTGGGGTGGCAGCGTGATGGTTTTCGACCGGTAGCGGCCAAAAGATCCTCCCTGTGCCGCAGGCATGGGGAGGGGGACCACCCGAAGGGTGGTGGAGGGGCTGCGGCCATCCACGACGCCTGACGGCGTCGGCCCCTCCGTCAGCGCTTCGCGCTGCCACCTCCCCATCGCTGCGCGACAGGGAGGATTGGCAGAAAGCGACCGGTTGCGGACAGATATCCTCCCTGTGGCGAAGCCATGGGGAGGGGACCGCTCGCGCAGCGAGTGGTGGAGGGGCCGAAAGGTCGCGCGACGCCTGACGGCGTCGGCCCCTCCGTCAGCGGCTGACGCCGCTGCCACCTCCCCATCGCTGCGCGACAGGGAGGAGCTGGGTCGCTTCGACCGGCTACGGGCTTGTCTTTCATCGTCGCCCCGAACTTGATCCGGGGTCCATGACTTCGACGCTGCTATGGATCCCGGATCAAGTCCGGGATGACGAAGTCAGGCGGGAACGTCCGCTTCCCACCCCAAACCCGCCATTGGGTCGGCCGCCGCGCGCGCCCGTCCCCCCGGGGTTGCCATCGTCCGCCCGCGCGCCTAGTCTTGGCCCAAGTGCACGTCCGCTCTTCGGGCGCGTGAGAAACAGGTACAATAGCCATGCGGCAAATGGCAGCGTCCTCCGGACCACCGCCGCGGCCCGGGGTGGCAGCGGCGAAGAATCGGAAACCGGCGGTGACGGGTGCGCGTCCCGCCCCCTTCGTGCGGCAGAAAAGCTATGCCGCAATCGACCTTGGCACCAACAATTGCCGGTTGCTGATCGCGCGGCCGCAGGATGGCGAGCTGGTCGTCATCGACGCCTTTTCGCGCATCGTGCGGCTGGGTGAGGGTTTGCACGGCAGCGGACGGATCAGCGACGCGGCGATGGACCGTGCGGTTGCCGCGCTGGCGATCTGCGGCGACAAGCTGCGCCGGCGCCACGTCAGCCTGTCGCGCGCGGTCGCGACCGAGGCGTGCCGCCGCGCGAGCAACGGCGCCGAACTCGCCGACCGGGTGCGCCGCGAAACGGGCATCGTGCTCGACATCATCTCGCCCGCCGAAGAAGCCCGCCTCGCGGTGCTCGGCTGTCACAACCTGATGGAGCCCGGCGACGGCCCGGCGCTGATTTTCGACATCGGCGGCGGGTCGACCGAACTCATGCACGTCGAAGGCGACGGGCACGACGTGGCGATCCGCGACTGGGTGAGCGTGCCGTGGGGCGTGGTGTCGCTGACCGAACATGCCGCGGGCGCCGGCGAGAGCGCCGCCGACCGCCAGGCGAGCTATGCCCATATGCGCGCCGTGACGCGCGAGGCCTTTGCCGCCTTTGCGGCGCGTGCGACCCGCTTTTCGGGCCAGCCGCTGCGCCTGCTCGGCACCAGCGGGACGGTGACCACGCTCGCCAGCGTCTTCCTCGACCTGCCGCGTTACGATCGCCGCGCGGTCGACGGGCTGGTCGTGCCCACGGGCGCGATGCGCGACATCAGCCGCCGCCTCGCCGAGGCGAGCATCGCCGACCGCGCCGAAATCGGCTGCATCGGGCGCGAACGGGCCGACCTCGTCGTCGCGGGCTGCGCGATCCTCGAAAGCATCATCGACCTGTGGCCCGCCGCGCGCGTCGGCGTCGCCGACCGCGGCATCCGCGAAGGCATATTGCGCACGCTGGCGATGCAGGGCCGCGATATCCCCGTAACCCGGCGCGAGTTCCGTAAATGAGTCAAGGCAAGAGCAAGGGCGGCGGCGGACGCGGCGGCCTGCACGTCCGCGTCAAGACCGCGAAACGGCGCAGCACGTCATCGACGCGCTGGCTGCAGCGGCAACTCAACGACCCCTATGTCCGGCGCGCGCAGGCCGAGGGGTACCGGTCGCGCGCCGCGTACAAGCTGATCGAACTCGACGAGAAATTCGGTCTGCTCAAAAAGGCGCGCGCGGTGGTCGACCTGGGAATCACCCCCGGCGGCTGGTCGCAGGTGGTGCGCAAGGCGAACCCGCGGGCACGTGTCGCGGGGATCGATCTGTTGCCGTGCGAACCGCTCGAGGGGGTCGAGATCCTCGAGATGGACTTTATGGACGATGCCGCCCCCGACGCGCTGATCGAGGCGCTGGGCAGCGCCCCCGACCTCGTCATTTCGGACATGGCGGCGAACACCGTCGGCCATCCGCAGACCGACCATTTGCGCACGATCGGGCTCGCCGAGACCGCCGCCGATTTCGCGGTGCAGAACCTGCTGCCCGGCGGCACCTTTGTCGCCAAGGTGTTCGCGGGCGGCGCCGACCGCGAACTGCTAACCCTGCTCAAGCAGAATTTCACGAGCGTGAAGCACGCCAAGCCGCCGGCGAGCCGCAAGGGCTCGCCCGAACTTTACGTGATCGCACAGGGGTTCAAGGGCCGCGCCGCGGACGCGGACGAATGAACGACTAACGTCAGGACAGACGAACCGGGGGAACAGCGTCATGGGGTCCAAATTCAGCCAATCGGTCGCCGCGATCGCGCTGGCCGCCTTCACGCTGGCATCGTGCGGCGGCGGTGGAGGTGGCGGAGGCAGCGCCCCGCCGGTCACCGTCACCCCGACTCCCTCGCCCACCCCGACCCCGACGGCGGGTTGCGGCCTGTCGGCGCGCCAGGCCTTTGCCAAGGCGGTGATCGACGAATGGTATCTGTTCCCGAACGACGTCGCGACCAACGTCAACCCCGCGGTCCACAGCAGCGTGCAATCCTATATCGACGCGCTCGTCGCACCGGCGCGGCTGCTGAAGAAGGATCGTTTCTTCACCTACATCACCTCGATCGCGGAGGAGAATGCCTTTTTCCAGAGCGGGTCGAGCGCCGGCTTCGGGGTCCGGCTGGCGTATAATGCCGGAACCCAGCGCGTCGTGATCGCCGAAGCCTATGAAAATGCCCCCGCGCTGAACGCCGGGATCGACCGCGGGACGCAGATCATCGCGATCGGAACGTCGGCCGCGAATCTGCGCACCGTGTCGAGCATCGTCGCGAGCGAGGGCACCGACGGCATCATCGCCGCGCTCGGGCCGAACGATCCCGGGGTCACGCGCGTACTGCGCATTCTCGACGCCAGCGGCGGCAACCAGCGCGAGGTCACCGTCGCCAAGGCCGATTATGCGCTTGACCCGGTTTCGGACCGCTATGGCGCGAAGATCATCAGCGAGGGCGGCAAGAGCTACGGCTATCTGAACCTTCGTACCTTCATCAGTTCGGCGAACCCGCAGTTGCGCGCCGCCTTCCTCAATTTCCGCAACCAGGGCGTGACCGACATCGTCATCGACTTCCGCTACAATGGCGGCGGGCTGGTCAGCACCGCCGAGCTGATGGGCGACCTGCTCGGCCGCAACCGCAACGCGAGCGAGCTTTTCTCGCGCACCGATTTCCGCCCGTCGAAATCGATCGAGAACGAGCGGCATTTCTTCACCAGCCAGCCCGAATCGATCGCTCCGACGCGCATCGCCTTCATCGGCACCGATTCGACCGCCTCGGCGAGCGAGCTGGTGATCAACGGCATGCTACCCTACCTCGGCACCAACATGACGCTGGTCGGCGGCAACACCTATGGCAAGCCGGTGGGCCAGATCGCGGTGGACAAGTCCGAATGCGACGACCGCATGCGCGTGATCGCCTTTGCCACGGGCAATGCGTCGGGGCAGAGCGACTATTACGGCGGGCTGGCGTCCAAGATTCCCAACAGCTGCGCCGCGGGCGACAATCTGGCGCTCCAGCTCGGCGACCCGAACGAACCTTCGCTGCGCGCCGCGCTCGATTTCCTCGCCGGGCGCAGCTGCGGCGCGCCGATCGCCGGCATCGACTCGCGCGTCGCATCGACCGGGCGCGCGCCCGGCGAGGCGCGCGTGGTGCAGGACATGCTGCGCCCCGAACGCCCCAGCGCGGCGCAGCGCGAGCTGCCGGGACTCTTCTGATCGCCTGATCGATCGCGACGGCGGGGTTCGTCGCACCGCGGACCGGTCCCGTCGCCCGCGCGCGGTTTCCGTCGCACGGTTCCCCGGCTTGGCAGCACCGGCAATGCCCGGCGGCGCGGCGCGCCCTACGTCCGCTCGCGCCCCGAGCCGCCGGCGCATCCGCGACGCATCGGCTCCCCATCGATCAGGAGACCCCGATGACCTTGCTACGCAGCCTGCACTCGATCGCCGCCGGGCTGATGCTGTCGGGCGCCGCGGCGCCGGTTGCCGCCAAGATGGCGGCCGCCTCGCAATGCGCGCGCGGCTGGACGGGGTCGGTGCAATATACGCGCAACCAGTCGCACAGCGACGCCAAGACCGAACAGCGCGTGTCGGGCAAGGGCACCGAAACGACCAACTGGTCGATGACCTATGACTATGCGGCGCAGGTCGCGGTGCGGGCCGTACCCGATTCGGAGCTCAGCACGGGCCGCGCGAACATCAGCCTGACCTCGGTGTCGACCGAGACCAGGACCGCCGAGGATCGCTATATCTGCCCGCACGAACGCACGCCGCGGTCGATGTCGGGCAGCTTCGTCAGCCAGAGCAAGACCAGCGCGAACGGCAGCGGGCTGGAAGCCGAGGTCGACGTCAGCCTCGATTCGGACGGCACCTACACCGTCGGTGTCCGCTTGCCCGAGGTCGAGGGCAAGGTTTCGGGATCGAATTCGTCGAGTTTCAGCGGCCAGTGCACCGCCAAGGCGGGGGTGAGCGACAGCATCGCCGACATGCCGACGACGATCGACGCGGTGCGCTTTTCGAGCGGCGGCGAGGATCGGATCCAGCCCGGGGCGCCCGACCGGCTGACCGGCAGCCATTCGGTCTCCGCCTTTGGCGTGACCGAAACCCTGCGCTGGAACCTGCGCCGCTGCGGCGGCGACCTGCGGCTGGCCAACCTCAAGTTCGAGCATATGCGCTTTCCCAACTGGGGCGAATGGGGCGAAATCGTCGAGCAGACGGGAACGATCGACGGCAATCTGGTCCAGATCACCGCGGTCGTCGCCAACGACGGCCCCGAAGAGAAATCGGCGACGGTCAAGTTCCGCGACACCTACAAGGGTGACAAATGGGACGGCGCGCGTCCCGACGGACTGCTCGAGGAACGCACCATCACCGTGCCCGCGGGCGAGGAGCGCAAGGTGAGCTTCGAATGGGACAGCGCGGGCTATGCCTGGTACGATGACGGGCGCCCGCGCGTGACGCAGCGGATCAAGGCCGAGGTCCTAGATGCCGGCAAGACGGTCGACGAAACGACCAAGAATCTGAAGGTCGCACCCAAGCCGGTCGTGCTCGTGCACGGCCTGTGGTCGACCTGGCAAGCGTGGGAAAGCTGGCAGAATATCCTGACCACCGCACACAGCTACGACTGGAAGGCCTTTCCGGTGGGCCAGGTCGCCGAGCATGGCAAGATGAGCACGGGCGAGTTCGTCGGCAACCTCGGCCCGACCAACACGATCGCCGAGAACGCCAGCGAGCTGCGCAGCTACATCAACTACGCCCAGAAGGACCGCAACGCCTGGCACGTCGACCTCGTCGCGCATTCGATGGGCGGGCTGATCAGCCGCCGCTACATCCACGCCACGATGCCGACCTATCCCGACGGCAAGCCGCAGGTCGCGCATCTCGTCATGCTCGGCACCCCCAATATGGGCAGCCGCTGCGCCGACCTGATCAGCGCCCCGCTGGAGGCCACCGACCGGACGATGAACGCGATGCGCGAACTGCGTCCAAGCGTGGTGGCACGGTTCAACGCGGAACATGTCAACCGCAAGGGGGTGGAATTCTCGGTCCTCGCCGGCAACCCGCTCCCCGCCGTCTGCTACATGTTCGACCGCAACGACGGCGTGGTCACAGTGCCTTCCGCGACCTGGACGATCGAGGATCATGCGCAGGAGGACGTCATCCACATCGACATGGCCACACCCGCGATTTTCTCGTCCTTCGTGAAGCCGCGGATCGCAGTCGGGCCGGCAAAGCAGAAAGCGGGCGCCGGACCGTCGGGCCGCGTCATGCTGCTCGGTTTCGACGAGCCCGCCGATGCCGCGCCGACGGCCGGCGATCGCGCGACACCCGATTTCTCGACGATCGTGACGCTGGCACCGGGGGCGACGATGCATGTGCCCCTACCCGTCCGCGGCGCCCGCAACCTCGGCCTGACCTTCGTCGCCGCGGAGCGCGTATCGGCAACGCTGCTCGATGCCGCAGGCGCGGTCGCCGCCAGCAACCGGACCGGCACGCCCGAAGCCGGGCAGATATTCCGGTCGATCTTCGTCGATCGGCCGGTCACCGAAGCGACCTGGACCCTGACGCTGCGGAACGACGACGAAGCCGAACGCGAGGTCGCGCTGGCCACCTGGTCGAGCGCCGGCTGACGAAAGGACCGGCGCCGGACCTCAGCGTCGCCGCGGCGCGGGGTCGAGCCGCGGCATGACGCGCTGTTTCAGCAGCGCGGTTTCGACCGCGCAATTGTCCGCCGGCGGCGCGCTGGCACGAAGCGCGGCCAGTTCGTCGCGGGCCGCGGCCAGATCGCGCTGATAATCGGCCTTGGTGGCGACCAGCACCATCGTCGAAGAGGCCGAGAGCATGCCCGCTTCGACCGCGCTTTCATTGTGCGCGCCGCAGACGAAGCGGCTGTCGCCATAGGCGCGGCCGCGTTCGAGGATCTGCTGCGCCCGGTCGGGCGCGACCGACGACAGGACGAGCGCCCAGGTCCAACCCCACGTGGTATGCCCCGACGGATAGTCGTAGCTCATCCGCCCCGCCTTCTTGTCGTAGAGTTCGGCCTGCGGCTGGCAGATCCTCCCCTTGTCGATCGTGAAGGGACGCCCGCGCCGATAGGTCTCCTTGGCGGTCCGGGTCTGGTCGGCGGTATCGAGCCCGGCGCGGCGCACCACGGCGACGAGCTTCGGCGCGTTTTCCGGGGTCAGGTCGACGCCCACCGCACAGCTGAAGTCGCGCAGCAACGCCGGCACGCCTGTGTCGGCATCATTCGTCGCCAAATCCCAGCGGGCCGATCCCGCAAGGCGCCGCGTCGCGCGGAAAATCTTCCGGTCGGTATCATACCGCGGATCGCCCGGACGCGGTGCCGGCTCGAGCACCGACGTCACGTCGAATTCTCCCGGCGTGAGATAGCCGCCATAAGCCGGAGCCGCGGCGTAGTCCGCCGCCCCGGCAAGCAAAAGGGCCGCGACGACCGCACAGGCAAGTTTGCGACGCATCATTCGATCCCTTCCCGATGATCCCGTTCAAAGCCTCGACACACCCGGCCGGTCGGGCCGGATGCCGTAGCGCGCAAGCGTGCTGATCGCACCGCCCGGGGTGAGCACCTGATCGACGACGCGCAGGCTGGCCGACCAGCCCTTCGCGTCGATATCGCACAGCAGATAGCCCCGCTGGTCGTGGATCGTCGCCATGTGCGGATTGGTCGCCGCCCGCGGATCGGGTCCGATCGGCATGCCGTTGCTGCTCGTCGAACTGATCGAGGTCGCGTGGAGTTCGGTCGCCGCCGGCGCGCTTTCAAGGTCGTCGCGCCGCGACGGCAGATGGCCGATGAAGAACATGTGACTGTCGCCGCCGGTGATCACGACGTTGTCGAGCTTGCGATCGCGGATCATCGCCAAAAGCCGTTCGCGCGCGTCGGGATAGCCGGTCCAATTGTCGAAGCCGTTCGACGGGACCTTCTGCGCCGACCGGTCGAACGGCATGACAAGGCCGCCGAGCCCGAGCATGTTCCAGGTCGCGCCGCCGTCGAGTCCCTCGCCGAGCCAGCGCTCCTGCGCTTCGCCGAGCATCGTATCGGGGTGGTCGCGCCGGTCGACGCAATTGCCGTCGCCGGGCCGTTCGCACAGGCGGATGCTGCGATAGCTTCGCTTGTCGAGGAGGTTGACGCGCAACAGCCGGCCGAAGTCGAGGCGGCGGTAAGCGCGCGGCAGGCCATATTGCGGGAACTGGCTCGGCCGGACGGGCATATGCTCGTACCAGGCCTGCATCGCCGCGGCGCGGCGAAGCCGGAAAATCTCGGGCGGGGTGCGGCTCGAGTCCAGATCGCCCGCCCAGTCGTTTTCGACCTCATGATCGTCGAACGACGGCAGGAAGGCGGCGGCGGCGTGTGCGGCCCTGAGATCGGGGTCGACCTTGTAGAGCGCGTAGCGCTGGCGATAGTCGTCGAGGCTGTAGATTTCGTCACCCGTGTGGCGGCGGACGATGGGAACCTGTCCCGCCGCGGCGCTCCCCGCGGCTTTCCCCTCATAGATATAGTCGCCATAGTGATAGACGAAATCGAGGTCGGCTTCCTGCCCGATGTGGCGCCACGCGGTGAAGAGGCCGCGTTCATATTGCTGGCAGCCGGCAACCGCGATGCGCAGCCGGTCCACCGCGGCGCCCGCCGCCGGCGCGGTACGGACGGTGCCGGTATCGCTGCGGATCCCGTCGACGACGAAGCGGTACCAGTATCGCCGATGGCTGCCCAGACCGAAGACCTCGACATGGACCGCATGCGCCAGTTCGGGCCGCGCGAAGGCGGTACCGGCGCGGACGATTCGCCGAAAGCCGTCGTCTTCGGCCACTTCCCACGCGAGCTCGACCAGTTCGGCGGGCATGCCGCCGTGCGGTTCGAGCGGCCGGGGCGCGAGACGGGTCCAGATCACGAAACCGTCGGGGGTTGGATCCCCCGATGCGACCCCCAGCGAGAAAGGGTCCTCCAGGAATTTCGGGGCAGCGAGCACCGGTGCGCCGGCGAGTCCGGCGAGCAAGGCAGCTTGCCCGCCCGCGACGAGCAGGGTGCGGCGATTGAACAGGCGCGCCGTCATGGCGTCGGACACGATGCGTCGGCGGGGAAGCGCCGCCGGATGGAATGAAACATGGGCGACATGATAACCCCGCTTTAAGGCAGAATGCCATGCTGGCACGGCGCGCCGCGCAGCCCGGGAGAGGATTGCCGCCGAAACGATCACCCAATTCCCCACCCGCCCGATCCGACAGTTCAAAATTCGGTATCGATAATGTATCCTGCCATGCGATGGGCTGCGAGTCAAATCTCTTACATTCGTATGATATCTAATGAATTTATGTGGATATTCGGCTTGCATACCGGGCAATTGACGATCGAGATTTCCAGATTTAAGATAACGATAATGATGGTGGAGGAATGAGGAAACCGGTGCAGCGATCGACGACAGGGCGACGATCCTCGCGCCGCGCCGCTGCATCGCCAAGCTCCCCGCCCGCCCACCCGGGGCGACGCCGACACAATTGATGGGAACCGCCAGATGACCGACGCCGCAACCACCAGCCCCGACACCGCCCCCAGGAAGAAACTGCCACTGAAGGTGGTGCTCGTCCTCGGGCTGCTGATGAGCCTCGTCGTCCTCAACTATTTCGACCGGCAGACGCTTTCCATTCTCAAGCCGATCGTCAAGACCGAGCTGGCGTTCGACGACACGGCCTATTCGCTGCTGACCTTCGCCTTCATGCTTCCCTATATTGTGATGTACATCGCCAGCGGGCGGCTCATCGAACGCTTCGGCACCCGCATCTGCATGGCCGTTTTTGCGATCGGCTGGTCGGTCGCGAACATCGCCTCCGGCCTGTCGCACAGCTTTTCGCAGCTTGCGGCGTCGCGCGCGCTGCTCGGCGCGACCGAGCCCGGCGTCTTTCCGATCATCCAGCGCGCCATCCTCAACTGGGTCCCCGTCGAACGCCGCAGCCTGGCGATCAGCATCGTCCTGCCCGCCGGCAATCTCGGCGCCATCCTCGCGCCGCCGCTGGTCGCGTTGCTGGCGACCGGCATCGGCTGGCGCGCGGCTTTCATCATCCCGGGCGTGATCGGCGTCGCGGTCGGCATCCTGTGGTGGTTCACCGACACCGGGCACGCCTCGCGCACCGGGTCCGACGCGGCCGGCACCGAAGCTGACGCCGAAGTCGAGGCCGAAGAGGATTCGGCGTCGGTCGCCGACCTGCTCCGCGACCGGAAATATTGGGCGATCATCGCGGCGCGCATGATCAGCGACCCGGTCTGGTATTTCTACCTGTTCTGGATCCCCGGCTATCTGCAGGAACGCGTCGGCCTGTCGCTGTCCGAACTCGGCCTCGTCGGCGGCATTCCCTATATCGTCGCGATGATCGCCTGCGTCGCGCTGGGCCGCACCGTCGATCGCTATGCCGCGCGCGGCCACGATCCGATCCGTGTCCAGCTTTGGTTGTTCGCGATCACCGCCGCGCTCATGCCGCTGGGCGGCTTCATCACCTCGGCGTCCAGCGCCGCGATGGCGCTGCTGATCATCACGATCGTCGTCGCGGTCTGTCAGGCGTGGTTCGTCGGTTTCAACGTGCTCCTCGCGGGCCTGTTCCCGGTGAAGGTCAACGCATCGGCGGTCGGCATATTGGGCGCAGTCGGCGCGAGCACGTCGCTGCTCCTCAACCTGCTCGCCGGACCGATCCTCGCACAGTTCGACTATGTGGCGCTCTTCGCCGGACTGGCGCTGCTGCACCCCGTTTCGGCGATCATCATGATCGCGGTGATCGGACGCGGACGGCCGAAACGCGCAGCGGCGACTGCGGACTAACGCCCGATTCGGGCGCGCCGGTGAAGCGCGATCACCGCAGGCTCGACGCGCGCAGCACGAGTTCCGGAACGATGCGCTCGGTGACGACCCGGCCGTCGGCGCGCCCCTCGATACGATCGAGGAGCCGCCGCGTCGCGCGACTGGCGACATCCTGGAAGGGCAGCAGCAAGGTCGACAGCGGCGGCTCCATGAAGCGGGTGAAGGGATGATTGCCCCATCCCATCACCAGCACGTCGCGGGGAATCTCGATCCCGCGCTCGCGCAGCGCGCGATACAGGCCGAGCGCATAATAATCGTCCCCGACGACGAAGGCATCGGGCCGGCGGCCGCGGTCGAGCAGGTCGCTGGCGACGCGATAGGCGTCGTCGGCGTGCCACGACTGCGACACGCGGAACGAGCGGGCGGGCGGGACGAGCGCGAGATGATTGCGCGGGTCGAAGGACAATCCGTGCTGCTCGAGCGAGCGGCGAAACCCCTCGATACGGAGCCGGATGGTCGAGAATGGCATGTCTTCGTCAAGGAGGACGACGTCGCGCGCCCCCTCCGCCAGCACCGCATCGGTCGTCAGCCGGATGCCCGCCTCATTATCGGTCGAAAAGAAGTCGACACCGAGTTCGGGAAGCTCGCGACTGACCAGAACGAGTGGGATGCCCGCCTTGATCACCGGCGTCCAGGCGTCGGATCGCTCCTGCACCGGCGCCGCGATGAGGCCATCGAGCCCCGAGCGCAGGGCCCGGCTGATTGCATCGCGCTCGCGCTCGGCCGATTCGTACGAAAGCAGCAACAGCACGGTGTAGCCGGCCTGCTGCGCCTGCAGCTCGACCTCGCTGACCAGATCAGCGAAGAAGGGATTGGAGATGTTGGTGACGATCACGCCGATCGTCTTGCGCGACCCCAGCACGAGCGAGCGCGCATGGACGTTCGGGACATAACCGAGACGCTCCGCCTCGGCCTTGATCAGCGCCCGCGTGGTCGCGCTGACCCCGGGCTTGTCATTGAGCGCGCGCGAGATGGTGTTGGCCGTCAGGCCGACGGCGGCCGCCAGATCCTGCAGCGTTGGCGGACGACGCCCGTTGGTTCCCTCCGTCATGCTGTCGCCTCCAATTCCAGATTGACGTTTAGCCACGCGCGCGCGGCGTGCCAAGGCGATGATGAAATAACATTATCGTTATTGCATATTGCACCGCAAATCCCCTCCCTTCATCGCAGACACATCCAAGAACCGCAAAATATCATTGATTTTCATTGAAATTTTGCAGCGTTGACGAACGCTCAGACATATGCCAGATAACATTATCGCTATCTTTTAAGAAGCAAAGCCTCACCCTTGACGGCAAGGATCGGGCGGGCCGCGTGAGGGGGAGGCGCAACAGGATCGGGCAACGCACCGCCGGCCGCAGCACAGCGACCGGACTTCGCTCACCGGCCAGATCGCCCGCAGGGCGAAACCGGGCCGGCGGCGGGGTCTTACCCGCATCCATCGAACGGCAACGGATCAACAGGAAGAAGATGTGTCGGTGAAATCTGAAGAGAATATGTCGATCCGGGAACCCGGCAGGGACGTACCCGTCGCCGGCTGCTACGACGTCGTCGTGTGCGGCGGAGGCCCCGCGGGCCTCATCGCGGCCGTGGCCGCGGCGCGCAACGGCGCGAAGACCCTGCTGATCGAACGCTACGGCTTTGTCGGCGGCATGTCGACGAGCGCGCTGGTGACGCCGATCAGCGAATTCCGCCACTTCGGCAAGCAGCACATCGGCGGCATTCCGTTCGAGCTTCTTCGCAAGGCGGCCGAACTCGGCGGCGCCGACGTATCGCTGGAAAGCGGCAATTATCCGGTCAACGACGAAATCCTGAAGCTCGCGGCGCAGCGCTTGCTGCTCGAGAGCGGGGTGACACTGCTCTATCACAGCTGGTTCTCCGACTGCGTCACCGAGGGGGACCGCGTCACCCATGTCATCGTGCAGAACAAGGCGGGCCGCGTCGCATACGGCGCCAAGGTCTTCGTCGACTGCACGGGCGACGCCGACCTGGTGCGCGCCGCGGGTTTCCCGACGACCAAGGGCGACGTGCTGCAACCGGCGACGCTGTGGTTCCAGCTGGGCGGCGTCGACACCGATGCGCTCGATTATCTGTTCAGGGACGCGGTCGACGGGATGCTCCCCGTTTCCGACACGATCCGCGGCCGCCTGCTCGAGCTCAACGCCGAGGGCGACATCCCGATCTTCGGCGGACCGTGGATCAACAAATTCTTCCGCGACGGCATGGTCAGCATCAACCTGCTCCGCGAGGCGACCGATGCAAGCGACCCCGAGTGGTTCACGCGCACCGAGTGCAGCCTGCGCGAGAACCTCCAGCTCATCATCGAGATATTGCGGCGCGAGTTCCCGGAATTCCGCGACTGCTGGCTGGCGAAGTCGGGCATCCAGACCGGGGTGCGCGAATCCTATCACATCGTCGGTCTCTACGAACTCCAGAAGGACGACATCCTGACGCCGAAGGCCTTTCCCGACACGATTGCCAAGGGCGCCCACGTCATCGACATCCACGCCTCGGACAGCAACGAGCAGAATGATCTCGTCATCCCGCGGCAGGAATATAATGTCCCCTTCCGCTGCCTCGTGCCGCAGGGCAGCGTCAACCTCGTCACCGCGGGCCGATGCCTCAGCGCCGACGGCCCGGGGTTCGGGTCGGTCCGCGTGATGGCGACCTGCATGGCGATGGGCCAGGGCGCCGGCACCGCCGCGGCGCTGGCCAGTCGGCACGGCTACAGCATGTCCGCGATGGATTTCACGCATCTGCGCGAAACCCTTATCGCGCAGGGCGCGGTCGTCGACTTCGACAATGTCGTCAATCCCGGCGCGCCGATCGAGCTGACGACCTATCCGGCGGTGAAAGCGGCGGATTGCGTGGCGTGAGCGCGTGGTCACCCGGTTTCACGCCAGGGGCGAGGAAAGGTTTCCAGCATGCGACTTGAGGGGAAAACCGCGCTGATCACGGGCGCGGCGCGCGGCATCGGGCTGGAATTCGCGCGCGCCTACATCGCCGAGGGCGCCGCGGTGGCGCTCGCGGACATCGACGGCGCAGGGGTCCGCGCGGCGGCCGCAGCGCTCGGCCCGCACGCGATGGCGGTCGAGATGGACGTCACCCGGCAGGGCTCGATCGACGACGGCTTTGCCGAAGCGATCGCGAAGCTGGGCAAGATCGACATTTTGATCAACAATGCCGCGCTGTTCACCGCCGCGCCGATCGCCGACATCGCCCGCGCGGATTACGACCGCGCCTTTGCGGTGAATGTCGCAGGCAGCCTCTTTTGTCTGCAGGCGGCGGCGCGGCACATGATTGCGCGCGGCGCAGGCGGCAAGATCATCAACATGGCCAGTCAGGCCGGACGCCGCGGCGAGCCGCTGGTCGCGGTCTATTGTGCGACCAAGGCGGCGGTGATCAGCATGACCCAGTCCGCCGGGCTGGACCTGATCCGCCATGGCATCAACGTGAACGCGATCGCCCCCGGCGTCGTCGACGGCGAGCATTGGGACGGCGTCGATGCCCATTTCGCCAGGCTGGAAGGCCGCCCCGCCGGCGAGAAGAAGCATCTGGTCGGCACATCGGTGCCGATCGGCCGCACGGCCCGGGCCGCCGACCTGACGGGCATGGCGATCTTTCTCGCCACCGCCGAGGCGGACTATGTCGTCGCCCAGACCTTTGGCGTCGACGGCGGCAACTGGATGGCATGAGTTGAACGTTTCCCAGCCCCGCTACGATCGTCGAGGTCTGACGCCCGGGATCGTCCATATCGGCCTCGGAAATTTTCACCGCGCGCATATGGCGGTGTATCTGGACGACCTGTTCGCGCGCGGAGAGGATCACGACTGGGCGATCCTCGGGGCGGGCGTGCGCCCGGCCGACGCCGCGATGCGCGACGCGCTGAAAGCGCAGGATTGCCTGTCGACGGTGATCGAGCTCGACCCCGACGGCAAGCGCGCCCGGCGCGTCGGTGCGATGACCGACTTCATCGCCGTCACGCCATCGAACGCCCCGCTGATCGCGGCGATGAGCCGGCCGGAAATCCGCATCGTCTCGCTGACGGTGACCGAAGGCGGCTATTTCATCGATCCCGCGACCGGCCGCTTCGATCCCGGCGACCCCGCCATGATCGCGGACGCCGCCGCACCCGATCGCCCCACCACCGCGTTCGGCGCAATCGTCGCAGCGCTGGGACGACGCCGCGCCGCTGGCGTCGCCCCCTTCACCATATTGTCGTGCGACAACCTGCCCGGCAACGGCGACGCCGCACGGGCCGCGACCATCGGCCTCGCGCGCCTGTCCGACCCCGGGCTCGCCGACTGGATCGCCGCCCATGCGACCTTTCCGAACGGCATGGTCGACCGGATTGCCCCCGCCACCGGTCCGCACGAACGCGCGATGGCAGCGCGCTTCAGCCTTGCCGACGACCCGGTGCCGGTGACCTGCGAGCCCTTTCGCCAGTGGGTGCTGGAGGACCGATTTGCCGCGGGGCGCCCCGCGCTCGACAAAGTCGGCGTGACCTTCACCGATGAGGTGCACGCCTTCGAAACGATGAAAATCCGCATCCTCAACGGCGGGCATGCCATCCTCGCCTATCCGGCGGCACTGCTCGGGATCGACCAGGTGCATGAAGCGATGGGCAATGGCCTTGTCGCAGCCTTCCTCGACAAGGTGACGAACGACGAGATCCTGCCCGTCGTCCCGCCGGTACCGGGCCAAGACCTTGCGGCCTACAAGCGGCAGGTCGCCGGACGCTTCGCCAACCCCGAGATCGCCGACACCACGCGCCGCCTGTGCTTCGACGGCTCGAACCGCCAGCCCAAATTCATCATTCCGTCGATCCGCGACAATCTGGCGCGCGGCGCGGTGCCCCGAGGGCTAGTCCTCGCGAGCGCCCTGTGGTGCCGTTATTGCCATGGCACCGACGCGCGGGGTGCGCCGATCGCGCCGAACGACCCCGCCTGGGACGAACTGACGGCCGCCGCGCGCGCCGCGCAGGGCGATCCCGCGCTATGGATCGGCATGCGATCGATCTATGGGGATCTGGCGGGGCATCATGAATTTGCAGCAGCCTTCGCGGAAGCGCTGTCGCTGATCTGGAGTGAGGGAATCGACGCAGCGCTGGCGCGCTACATCGAAAGCTGAAGAGCGGATGGGGACGGTCCGCGCGGATCGTCGCAACAGGGGGAAGAGGGGCCGCGCCCCTCGCCGCCGTATCGCGACCGAAGCAGCCGGTTCCCCGGAAAGAGGTTTGGGAGATTTCATGTCCAGTTCCGCACCATTCGCCGCGATCGAGGCCGGCGGCACCAAATTCATCTGCGCTCTCAGCGCAGCGGACGGGCGCATATTGGAACAGGCGCATTTCCCGACCCGCACGCCGGCGGAGACATTTAGCGACATGAGGCGGTTCTTTGCGCGCGCGGTCGACCGCCACGGCACGCCGGCGGGCGCGGGACTGGCCGCATTCGGCCCCGTCGAACTGGACCCTGCGGCCGCGGCATATGGGCGGATCGGCGGGACCCCGAAAGCGGGCTGGTCGGACGCGGACATCCTCGGCGCCGTGAAAGACGCCACCGGCGCGCCGGTGGCGATCGACACCGACGTGAACGCCGCGGCGCTGGGCGAAGGCCTGCATGGCGCAGCCCGGAACGTCGCGAATTTCGCTTATGTCACGATCGGTACGGGCATCGGCGTCGGCGTCATGCTCGACGGCGCGGTGCGTCGCATATTCCCGCATGCCGAGATGGGACATATGCGCGTATCGCGGGCGCCGGGGGATGCCTTCGCGGGCAACTGCCCCTTCCATGGCGATTGCCTCGAAGGACTCGCCGCCGGTCCGGCGATGCTGGCGCGGTGGCAACACCCCGCCGAAACGCTGGACGCCGGTCACCCGGGCTGGAGCGTCGCAAGCCACTATATCGCCGCGCTGTGCACAAACCTGGCCTATATGCTGCGGGTCGAGCGTGTCATCCTCGGCGGCGGCGTGATGAGTCCTCCCTTTCTGCTCGACCGCGTCCGCGCCGATTTCGCCCGGATGATGGCGGGGTATGCGACGGGGGCGGCGGCCGCCGACCCGCACGCCTTCCTCGTCGCGCCGCAACTGACCGACCCGCCGCCCGCGCTGGTCGGCGCAATCGAGCTGGCCCGGCACGCCGCGAAAAAGGGAGCGACATGATGCCGGTCGCTGCCTAGCCGGTCGGCGCTTCGGACCCGCACGCCCCCCCCCGCTTCGCCGAACAATCAGGTCTGCGGCGGCCCGCCCAAGGCGAATCCCGGCGCGCTGACTTCGTCACAAAAGCGACCCGAATCTCCTCTAGGCCGCAGGCTGAAACTTGATCATTATCGTTATTGTAGATTCGCGATCAGAAACCATAATCCGATTGATTTCGGATCATGCCTTGAATTTTATATGATATAAAACAGTGATTTATATCGAAAATTGACGACCGGAGAAGTTTATGCCAAGAAACATTAACGATATTGAATATCGCCGTCTCCGATTGCAGGGGCCGCCCACGCGCGATCGCGCGGGGTCGCGAAAATTGTTGAACATAAATATGTGGGAGGATGGAATGAGGATGAAGGCCAGGCTGTTTTTCGCGGCATCGACCGCTTCGATGCTGGTGGCTGCCGCCGCATCGGCTCATGCCCAGCAAGCGCCGCTCGCGCCCGCCGACAACGGCCAGGCGCAGGGCGAAGCCGAGGAAGCGATTGTCGTCACGGGATCGCGCATCGCCCGGCCCGAGCTCGAATCGGCGATGCCGGTCAGCGTGACCAGCATGGACCAGGCGCTCGGCCTTGGCCGGATCAGCGCCATCGACGCGCTCGCCCGCGAACCCGCGCTCGGCACCAGCCAGAATCTGTCGAGCGACGTCAGGGGCTGGGACGCCGGCATATCGGCGGTCAACCTGCGCAACCTCGGGACCAACCGCAGCCTGACGCTGATCGACGGACAGCGCCGCGTGTCGAGCTCGGCACGCTCCTCCGCGGTCGACATCGGCATGATCCCGGTGGGCATGGTCGACCGCATCGAGGTGGTGACCGGCGGCGCCGCCGCGATCTACGGCGCCGATGCGGTCACGGGCGCCGTCAACGTCATCACCAAACGCAGCATCGACGGGCTGCATATCTCCGCGACCAACGGCATTTCGCAGCAGGGCGATGCCAACGAGTTTCTGGTGTCGGTCGCGACGGGTGGGAAATTTGCCGGCAACCGCGGCGGCTTTGCGATCGGGGCGACCTATTCGCAGGCGGACCCGCTGATCTACACCGACCGCTTCGACTGGCGCGATTGGGTGACCTACCGCGCCAATCCCGCCAACACGGGGATCAACGACGGCATTCCCGACCGCGTCGTGATCTACAACACGCGCCAGCTCTATTACGACTATGTCCCGACCTATTGGCTGAACAACAAGCGCTACATGGTCGAAGGCAACGGGAATATCCGCGAATCGCGTTGCCAGACCAGCTTCGAATCGCCGCAATATGCCGTGTGCGACGGGGGTGACGGCCGCAACCTGAGCGACCGCGACCAGTTCCGCGGCGGGCTGAAGTCGTTGGCACTGATGGGCCGGGCCGACTATGACCTGACCGACCACCTCACGGTCGACGGCTATTTTTCCTATGCCCGCCAGAAATACCGGGGCAGCTACAATTATTGGCGCGACGACAGCCGGACGACCTATTTCTCAGGCCCGGTGGCCGGGTCGCGCGGCGCGAGTGCGCGGCTGGACAACCCCTTCCTGCCCGACGCGCTTCGGCAGGTCATGCTCGATAACGGGCTGACGTCGCTGTACATCGATCGCACCTATGGCAATTTCCCCGAGCGCGAGGAAATCCACGACCGCGAGAGCTTCACGATCGGCTCGTCGCTGAGCGGCAAGTTCAGCGACAGCCTCAAGTGGCAGGCGTTCTGGCAATATGGCCGCGTCACCGATGACGCCACCTCGACCAACAATCCGTGGAAGTCGCACTGGATCGCGGCGCGCGACGCGATCGCCGACCCGGTGACCGGCCTGCCCGTCTGCCGCGACCCGGCGGCGCGCGCGGCGGGATGCGTTCCGTTCAACATCTTCAGCACCGAACCCGCCACCGAAGCCCAGATCAAATGGGCGATGGCCGACCGGCAGGAAAAACGCGTCAACAGCCAGCAGGTCTATGGCGCAAATGTCAGCGGCGGCCTGTTCGCGCTTCCCTATGGCGACCTTTCGGTCGCGCTGGGCGTCGAACATCGCAAGGAGTCGCTCAAGACGACCGACGACCCGCTCGCGCTGGCCGGGGAGCTCGTCTATGGCGGCGGGGCATCCGAACATCCCGAACTCGACGTCTCGTTCGACGTGACCGAGGTCTATGGCGAAGTCGTCGTGCCGATCCTGCGCGACCTGCCCTTCGCCGACCGGCTCGAGGTCGAGGGCGCCTATCGCTATTCGGACTACAGCACCGTCGGCGGCACCGACACCTGGAAACTGGGCGCCACCTGGTCGCCGGTCCGCGGCGTCAGCTTCCGCGGGGTTCGCTCGCGCAGCGTGCGCACCCCCAATTTCGGAGAGCTTTACGAAGCGCAGGTCAGGACGCTGACCGGCTCGATCGACGATCCGTGCGAAGTGGTGTCCTATTACGCCAGCGAGCGACGGGCGGCGAACTGCGCCGCGCTGGGCATCACCACCCCACTGCCCGATGCCAAGATCGGGCCGGTCGTGATCACCGGCGGCAACCCGAACCTGCAGCCCGAAACCTCGAATAGCCTGACGCTGGGCGTCGTGCTGCAACCCAGGTTCCTGCCGGGCTTCGACCTGACCGTCGATTATTGGGACATCGACATCAAGAATGTCATCACCCAGTTCGGCTACGCGACCCTGCTGCGGCTGTGCGTCGACGCACCGACGATCGACAATCCCTATTGCGCACGCGTCGTCCGCGATCCGGTGGCGCACAACCCGCTGTCGGTCGAATCGAACCAGCTGAACGCGGCGCGGCTGTATGCCCGCGGCATCGATATCGGTGCGAACTACCGGCGGCGGATCGGCGACGGCCAGCTCACCCTGTCGTTCAAGGGCAGCTACCTGATCGACAAGGTGACCGAAACCACGCCGGGTATCGATACCGGCAACGTCATCGCCGACGGCGGCTGGCAGGACCCCCGTTTCCGGGCGACGCTGCTGACCGCGTACAAGATCGACAATGTCAGCATCGCGCTCGATACCCGCTTCATCAGCGCCGCGACCTTCGATCTCAACACGGACTCGGACGAAGCCTATCCGGACAATCACATCCCGGCCAAGGTGTACAACGACTTGTCGCTGCAGCTCGACGTCGGCAATCACCAGATCGGTTTCGGCGTGAAGAACCTCTTCAACGTCATGCCGACCTATATGCCGACGATTTACCGCAACGACACGGTGTACGGGATCGTCGGACGCTACTTCTTCACTACGGCGAAGCTGAAATTCTGATACGGACCGTTCGGACAACGACGCGCCGGGCCCCGATCGCCCGGCCAAAAAAGGAGAGCAGGGGCATGATCCGATCCACTTCCGCCATGGTGGCGGCCGCCGTGCTGGCGCTGACCGTTCCGGGTTCCGCACAGGCAGCGCCCGGCAACACCAAGGCGGAAGTGGTGCGCGGGGTGGAAGCGCGCGCGAAGCTGTCGCAGGTCATCAACGACAAGCTGTTCAGCTTCGCCGAGCTCGGTTTCCACGAAAGCGAGACCGAGCGCTATCTGACCGCGCTCCTCGAGAAGGAGGGCTTTGCCATCGAGCGCAACATCGCGGGCCTGCCGACGGGGTGGACCGCACGATGGACGCACGGCTCGGGCGGACCCGTGATCGCGCTGGGGAGCGATATCGACGGCATTCCGAAAGCGAGCCAGACGCCCGGCATCCCCTGGCGCCAGCCGATGGTCGACGGCGCCCCCGGGCACGGCGAGGGACATAACAGCGGTCAGGCGATGAATATCGTCGCGGCGCTGGCGGTGAAGGACTGGATGGTCCGCACCAACACGCCGGGGACGCTGCTGATCTGGCCCGGCGTCGCCGAAGAACAGCTGGGCGGCAAGGCCTATTTCGTGCGCGAGGGCGTCTTCAAGTCGGTCGACGCCGCGATCTTCAGCCATGTCAGCAGCCAGCTTTCGACCAGCTGGGGCCAGCCCAACGGAACGGGCATGATCAGCGTCGAATATATGTTCAAAGGCGAGAGCGCGCATTCGGCGGGGGCGCCCTGGCGCGGCAAGTCGGCGCTCGACGGCGTGATCGCGATGGCGAACGGATGGGACATGCGCCGCGAGCATCTGCGTCCCGAGCAGCGCTCGCACTATGTCGTCAGCGACGGCGGCGACCAGCCCAACGTCGTGCCGTCCGAAGCGAAAATCTGGTTCTATCTGCGCGAACAAAGCTTCGACGCGATCGCGAAGATGCTGACCGTTGCCGACAATGTGGCCGATGGCGCCGCCAAGATGACCGACACCAGCGTCAGCCGGCGCATCCTGGGTTCGGCGGCGATCCAGCATTTCAATCGCCCGATGGCCGAAGCCGCGCAGGCCAATATCAAGCTCGTCGGCATGCCGAAATGGGATGCCGACGACCAGGCCTTTGCCCGCGCCGTGCAGGCGAACATTGGCGCGACGGTGAAGGACGGGCTGGAAACCGTCGTCGACGCCCCTGCCCCGCCGCCCAAGGAACCCAAGTCGGGCGGGTCGGACGATATCGGCGATGTCAGCTGGACCGTGCCGACGATCACCATCCGCTATCCCGCGAACATCCCCGGCCTGCCCGGGCACAATTGGGCGAACGCGATCGCGATGGCGACCCCGATCGCGCACAAGGGGGTGCAGGCGGGCGCCAAGGTGATGGCGATGACGGTGGTCGACCTGCTGACCAAGCCGAAGCTGCTGGCCGATGCCAAGGCCTATTTCCGCGACGTACAGACGAAGGACCAGCAATATATCCCCGTGCTGGCAAAAGACGACGCCCCCGCCGTCTGGCTCAACACCGACATCATGGCACGGTACAAGCCCGACCTGGCGAAGCGCTATTACGACCCCGAACGCTACGGGACCTATCTGGAGCAGCTGGGGGTCAAATGGCCCACGCTGGGCAGCGAACCGGCGAAATAATGCCAGGTCGAAGTGGAGCGCCCTGAATTCGGCTTTCGCGGGTCAGCGTCCGCCGGCCGCTCACGGCATCAGGCGCCATTCCCGCGCACTCGGCCGGGCCTGAGAAGATCGGGAACCCCTTGCGGCTGGGACCGCAGATATTGCGACGGCGCCGTCACGCTCGCGCCCAGATGCGCAGCGGCGTGCCACGGCCAACGCGGGTCGAACAGCATCGCGCGCGCCAGCGCCACCAGATCGGCATCGCCCGCCGCGACGATCGCCTCGGCCTGATCATAACCGGTGATCAGGCCGACCGCGACGACAGGCATGGAGACGCCCTGTTTGACCGCGCGGGCGAGCGGAAGCTGATAGCCCGGCCCGACGGGAATATCCTGTCGCGGATCGAGACCGCCGCTCGACACATGGATCGCCGCACAGCCCATGGTTTCCAGAGCGCGGGCGAATTCCACCGTCTCCCTCATCGTCCATCCGCCCTCGACCCAGTCGGTCCCCGATACGCGGACGGTGACCGGGCGATCGGGCGGAAAGACCTGTCGTACCGCGTCGAAGACTTCGAGGGGGAAGCGCATCCGGTTTTCCAGACTCCCGCCATAAGCGTCGGTGCGCCGGTTCGAGAGCGGCGACAGGAACTGATGCAGCAGATAGCCATGCGCCGCGTGGAGCTGGACCGCGTCGAGACCGAGCCGCGCGGCGCGTACCGCCGATGCGGCGAAAGCCTCGCGCACGCGGGCGAGCCCGGCACTGTCGAGCGCCGCCGGGCTGTCCTGCCCCGCCGCGAAAGGCAGCGACGTCGGCGCTTCGGTCTTCCATCCGCTCGGGTCGCCGGGGAGCAATTGCGCGCCGCCCTTCCACGGCACCTCGGTCGAGGCCTTACGGCCGGCGTGCCCGAGCTGGATCGCGACCGGCATGTCCGACCAGCGGCGCACGCTCTCCAGCGTGCGCGCCATCGCCGCTTCGGTCGCGTCGTCCCACAGGCCGACATCGGCATGGCTGATCCGTCCCTCGGGCAGAACCGCGGTCGCCTCGATCGTCAGCAGCGCCGCGCCCGACAGCGCCAGATGGCCGAGATGGATCAGGTGCCAGTCGGTCATGCAGCCGTCCACCGCCGAATATTGACACATCGGCGCAATGACGATGCGATTGGCAAGGTCGAGGCCGCCGACGGTCAACGGTGCGAACAAGGCGGGCTGGGACAAGCAGTTCTCCCGTGTTTGCGGTCGGTCAGACCCCCATCATACCGGCGGTGGTCGCGCCGTCGATGACATAGTCGGCACCCGAAATGAAACCCGCATCGTCCGACGCGAGGAAGGCGACGAGCGCGCCGATTTCGTCCAGCTGCGCCATGCGCTTCATCGGCGCCATGCCCTCGAACGCCGCGCGCGCCGCAGCGGGATCGGGCGAGCGGTCGATAACGCCGCGGATCATCTCGGTTTCGACGACGCCCGGCAGAATGGCGTTGACGCGGATCTTGTAGCCCTTGCCCGCGCAATGGATCGCCGCCGACTTGACCAGCGCCACGACGGCCGCCTTGGTCACCGAGTAAGCGGCATAATTGCCCATCGCGCGGTGCGCGTTCATCGACGAATTGACGATGATCGAGCCCGCCGCCCCTTCCGGATTCTTCGCCATCGCGCGGATCGCGTGCTGAACGGTCAGCATCACCCCGGTCTGGTTCACCTCGACGATATGGTGCCACGCGTCGATGCCGATATCCTCGACGCTCGCATCGCCCGCCTCGGTCCCCGCGTTGGCGAAGGCGATGTCGAACCGGCCATATTCGGCCTCGATTTCGGCCATCAGCGCGGGCCAGGCGGCCGCATCCTCGACGCGGTGGCTGCGGAACGTCGCCCCGGTTTGGGCCGCGACCTTCGCCGCCGCATTGGCGTTCGAGCCGGTAAAGACGACCTTGGCGCCCTCGTTCGCCAACCGCGCGACGGTCGCCGCGCCGATCCCGCTCGTCCCGCCGGTGACCAAAGCGACCTTGCCGCCCAGCCTCTGCTGCATCGCGCCTCTCCTCTCGCCTGTCCTTCTGCCAGTTTCGCGGACGCCGCGAACCTATCAATAGAATAAGGTGACGCCCGCCGATCCCGTCCGCATGATGGCGCCATAACAGGAGGAGAGGACCGGCGATGAGCGACAGCGAACATCCGCCCCGCATCGATTGCGTGCTGATCTGCGGCGGCGTCTGGCACGACATGGATTTCGCGCGGCTCGAGCTGCTCAAGCTGCTCGCCGAAGATCCGCGCGTCCGCACGCGGGTGTTCGAGAATTACGACAATATCGACGCGATCGAAGCGGCCGATATCCTCATCACCTACACCTGCGACGTCACCCCGTCCTTGCCCGCGCAGGAAGCGCTGAAGCGCTGGCTGGCGAAGGGCGGGCGCTGGTACGCGCTCCACGGCACCAATTCGATCCTTCGCCTGCTCGACACCGGCGTCTGGGATGCCCCGCGCTGGGCGCCGCTGATGATGGACCTCCTGGGATCGCAGTTCATCAGCCATCCCGCGATCGAACCCTACACCGTGCGCGTCGTCGACCCCGATCATGCGCTCACGCGCGGTATCGAACCCTTCGAGACCAACGACGAGCTCTATCATCTCGAAACGCATGGGCATCTGCACGTCCTGCTCGATACCGAATGCACCGGGCCGGGTACGGGGTTCGTCGAAGCCGCGGATGCGCCCGGCACCTATCCCGTCTTCTACATCAAGCAGCATGGCGCGGGCGCGGTGCTGTACCTGACGCTCGGCCATTGCCGCGGGCATTACGACCTCCAGCCGATGATGGACTGGTGGCCGACGGTCGACCGCTGCGCGTGGGACCTGCCGGTCTTTTACGACCTGCTGCGCCGCGGGGTCGGGTGGCTCAAGGAGCGCGAGCGCGCCTGAACGGAGAGGACCGCGGTCAACCGATTGCAGTCATAAAATCCTCCCTGTGGCGAAGCCATGGGGAGGTGGCAGCGCGCAGCGCTGACGGAGGGGCTAGAGCGCAACGTTGCGGGCCCCTCCACCACCGCCTGCGGCGGCGGTCCCCCTCCCCATGGCCTGCGGCCACGGGGAGGATCGCTAGTGGCAGCTTCCCACCCCAAAGCCGACGTTGCCCAATGTTTCATGCCACCGCACACAACCTCCGCCGGTCCTCACGGATCAGCGCCGCGGCGCGGAGTGCCAGCGCCATAGCCGGGGCGTTGGTGTTGCCCGTCACCGGCGAGGGCATCACCGAGCAATCGACGACGCGCAGCCCCCCGACGCCGTTGACGCGCAGCCGCGCGTCGGTGACCGCGCGATTGTCGCTGCCCATCCGGCACGTGCCGACGCCGTGCAGCCCGCAGGTGGCGAGGCGGCGGAAGGCGGCGAGGATTTCGGTGTCGCTCTGCACCGCCGCGCCGGGCAGCAGTTCGCTCTCGATCAGCCCGGCCAGCGCTGGCTGCGCCATATAGCGACGCATCGCATGCACCGCGGCGATCGCGCTGCGCTCATCCTCGCGGGTCGAGAGCCAGTTGGGCCTGATATCCGCGGGGGCGTCGCTGGCGGGGCCGCCGATGTGGATGCTCCCCTCGCTCGTCAGGCGGAGCAGCTGGCCGTAGATGGTCATGCCCGGCTTGCGGTCGATGCTGCTGAGCGGCACCGGATGCTTGTCGTCGCCGAGCGCGAAGGTGTAGCCGCCCAGATAGAGCTGCAGGTCGGGGCGACGGTCGCGGCTGGTCAGGTTGAGGAAGGCGCCGACCTCGAACGGCCCCGTCGCCATGATCCCGCCGCGCGTGAGCAGATATTGCACCATCGCGCGCGCCAGGCCGACGCCGAAGAAGCTGCGGTTGCTGCCGATATCGCGCGACAGGCGGTGCGGCATCGAAAAGCCGAGATGTTCGCGCATCCGCCCGCCGACGTCGGGGGCGTCGACGACGGGTTCGACCCCGGCGGCGCGCAGCACGTCGGCAGGGCCGATCCCCGAACGCTGGAGCAGCAACGGGCTCTCGAGCGTGCCGCCGGCCACGATCACCTCGCCCACGCAATCGAAACGCTGCGGCCGGCCCGCGACCTTTGCCTCGACCCCCGTCACCCGCCCGCCCTCGACGACCAGCCGCTCGGCCATCGCATGGGTGACGACGTGCAGGTTCGGCCGCCTCCTTGCCCGCGCAAGGAAGGTCGTCGCCGCGCTCTCGCGCCGTCCGCGGCGGATATTATGCGCATAGAAACCGACGCGGTCGGAAGTAGAGGCATTGAGGTCGTCGACCGGCTGCAGCCCCATTTCGACCCCGGCCCGTACCATCGTCTCGGCTAGCGGATAGCTGTGGATCTTGGGCGCGATGCCGACCGGCCCGCCCGCCCCGCGCATCGCGCTCGCGCCGAGGCCGTGATCCTCGAGACGGCGGAAGGCTTCGGTCATCGCGGCACCGTTCCAGCCGGTGCAGCCGAGCTTTTCCCATTCGTCATAGTCGGCGGGCTCGCCGCGGCTCCAGATCATGCCGTTGATCGCCGACGATCCGCCGAGACCCTTGCCGCGAATCCACGCCTCTCCCGGCGCGCCGCCGTCGCCGCGCGGCTGCGACACACCATAGGCCCAGATATGATCGGGATTGGTGACGAGCTTTGCGACACCCTTGGGTATCGCGACCCAGCGACCGTCGTTGCGGCCGCCCGCTTCGAGCAGCAGCACGCGAATTTGCGGATCGGCGCTCAGCTGTTCGGCGACGACGCATCCGGCCGAACCTGCTCCCACGACGATATAGTCCCAGCTTTCCGCCATGGCGCCTCTCCTCGCCCATGACCTGACAGCGGCTCCCCGCCCCCGCACCTAGCGCAATAAATAGGCTCGCGGCGCCGCGGCCGCATGATAGTCGAGAGGCAAAAGAGGGAGGACAGGATGGCAGGGCAAGGCCGCATCGCGGGCAAGATCGCGTTCGTCACCGGCGGCGCATCGGGGCTCGGCCTCGACATCGTCCGCCGTTTCGTCGCCGAGGGCGCGCGCGTTATCATCGCCGACATCGACGTCGCCGCGGGCGAAGCGCTCGCCGCCGAACTCGGCCAGCGCTTCGTGAAACTCGACGTATCGCAGGAAGCCGAGTGGCTCGACGCGCTCGCCAGCTGCGAGCGCGTCGACATCCTCGTCAACAACGCCGGCATCACCACCCACGGCTCGATCGAAGATCTGACGCTCGAAGCCTTTCGCCACGAATTTTCGGTCGATGTCGACGGCGTCTTCCTCGGCTGCAAGCATGTGATCCCCAAGATGAAGGATCATGGCGGGTCGGTGATCAACATGTCGTCGATGTGCGGCGTGCGTGCGCAGGGCGATCTCGCCGCCTATAACGCCGCGAAGGCCGCGGTGACGCACCTGACCAAATCGGTCGCGCTCCACTATGCGCGCAAGGGGTACGGCATCCGGTGCAATTCGGTGCATCCGGGCGCGATCCACACCCCGATCCTCGACAAGGTCATGGCGCAGGTCGACGATCCGCAGGCGCTCTACGACAGCTGGGTCGCGACGCACCCCGTCGGACGGCTCGGCAAGCCCGAGGAAATTTCTGCGATCGTCCTGTACCTCGCGTCGGACGAATCGGGCTTTGCGACCGGCGCCGAATTTCGCGTCGACGGCGGCAGCTCGCTGTGACCGCCGGGCGGCTCGACGGCCGCGCTGCGCTGGTAACCGGCGCCGGATCGGGGATCGGGCGCGCAACCGCCCGGCGTCTCGCCGCCGACGGCGCACGCGTGCTGACCACCGACCGGACGGGCGCGGTCGACATCGTCGCCGACGTCACCGAACCGGGCACCAATGCCCGGCTGGTCGCCGAGGCCGAAGCACGCTTCGGCGCGCTCGATATCGTCGTCGCCTGCGCAGGGATCACGGGCATGCAGCCGCTGGACGGCCACAGCGACGATTTTTTCGACCAGATGATGGCGATCAACGTCACCGCCATCTTCCGCCTGATGCGCGATGCCCTGCCCTTGCTCAAACGCTCGCCGCACGGCCGGATCATCCTGATCGGTTCGGTGATGTCGAGCTTTGGCGAGGCCGGCATGGCGGCGTACAGCGCGTCGAAACATGCGGTGCTCGGCATGACCAAATCGGTCGCGGCGGAAGTCGGCGCGCATGGCATCACGGTCAACTGCATCCAGCCCGGCGCGATCGACACGCCGATGACCGCCCCCGCCTTTTCGGCGCTGCCCGAATTCAGGCAGCGCTGGATCGACAAGGCCGCGCTGGGGCGCCTCGGCCAGCCCGAAGACGTCGCCGACGTTGCCGCCTTTCTTGCGTCCGACGACGCGCGGTTCATGTCCGGCCACGGACTGTTCGTCGACGGCGGCGCCACCCAGCGGCAATAGAATCGCCCAATTTCAGGGCGTTTCCGGCCGTTACGGCATGCCTGATATTTTTGATGATTGTTGAATCGGGACATTAAGCGGACCTTCCGCTCCAACGTGACCGGCGAGCCTATGCGCCGGCGCGAGAGGGAGGATTGACGATGACCACGCATGCCCGAATGCTGCCCGCCGTCTACGCGACCGTGTCGCTCGCCGCGCTTGCCATCGCCACGCCGGCGCTCGCGCAGGAGGCCGCCGCGGACGACAGCGGCAGCGCGCTCCGCGAGATCGTGGTCACCGCGCAGAAGCGCCAGGAGAGCGTCCAGTCGATCCCGATCGCGGTCACCGCACTCGACCAGACCGCGCTCGAATCGGCAACGATCGACGACATCCGCGACATCGCCGGCCGCGTTCCCAGCCTCGTCGTCGACTCAGTCGGCGCCGGCCCCAGCGCCGCGGCGATCTCGATCCGCGGGATCAGCTTCGAGGATATCGAAAAGAGCTTCGACCCCGCGGTCGGCGTCGTCGTCGACGGTGTCTTCATCGGCACCAACACCGGCCAGCTGCTCGACAGCTTCGACCTCGAACGGCTCGAAGTGCTGCGCGGACCGCAGGGCACTTTGTTCGGCCGCAACACCATCGGCGGCGTGATCAACGTGACGCGCACCAAGCCGACCGACGATTTCGGCGTGCGCGGTCAGTTCGCCTACAGCAATTTCGATACCAAGCGCGGCCGCCTCGTCGTCAACACCGGCAAGCTCGGCGACTTCATCGCATTGAAGGCCTTCGGCTATTACGACAAAACCGACGGCTATTATTTCAACGTCACCAAGAACAAGCGCGAGGGTGCCTATGAGACGCTGACTGGCGGCGTCACCGCGCTGATCACCCCCAGCGACACGATCAGTGCGCAGATCACCTATCAGCACAGCCGCGAACGCGGGGAGACGATCGTTGCGCCGCTGTCCGAAACCGGCCGCGACGTCGTCTGCGCCGCTCCCGGCGCGCCGGGCTTCTCTCCGGCCGCCGAGTGCAACCGTTCGACCCAGCCGCACCGCGGCCTCTACACCACCTACAGCAGCATCGAGACCCCGGTGCGCAACGATGCGGACAGCATCACCGGCAACATCGACATCGAACTCAGCGACAATCTCACGCTCTCGTCGGTCACCGGTTACATCAAGAACAAGGAATCGGTGACGCAGGACTTCGACGCCAGCTCGGTCAATTTCTTCGAGACGAAGCGCGACCAGCGCTACAAGCAGTTCAGCCAGGAGGTCCGCCTGCTCGCCGACTTCGACATGGTGAACCTGCTGGTCGGCGGCTATTATTTCAACAGCAGTTACACGCTCGACCAATCGACCAATTTCGGCGTCGTCCTCGGCCAGGGCTCGACCGCGGTGCTCCGCCAATATGTCGACCATCACGCCAAATCCTATGCCGGTTTCGCCGACGCGCAGATCAGCCTGTCGGACCAGTTCAAGATCTCGGTGGGCGCGCGCTACACCGACGACAAAAAGTCGATCTTCAACAATTACGGCCGCATCGGAGCGCTCGTCCGCCTGACCCAGCCGACCTTCGACGGCACGAGCTGCGTCGCGGTGACCGGCACGACCAGCCCGGCACCCGGCGTGGTCATTCCCGTCTACGCCCCTGCCAACAATTGCTCGGGCAGCGACAGCTTCGGAAAATTCACCTGGCGCGCCAATGCCGAATATACGATCGAACCGGGCAAGCTGGCCTATGCCTCCTTCTCGCGCGGTTTCCGCTCGGGCGGCTTCAACGGCCGCGCGGCGTCGCCGACCTCGCTCGGGCCGTACCAGCCCGAGACGGTCGACGCCTATGAGGTGGGGCTCAAGGCCGACTGGCTCGACCGCACGCTGCGCACCAACCTCGCCTTCTATTACACCAAATATAACAACAAGCAGGAAGAGGTGGTGCAACCGTCGCCGCCGGGTTCGTCGAGCCCGCAGGAAACCGTGGTGAAAAACGCCTCGTCCGCCGACATCAAGGGCTTCGAGGCCGAGATCATCGCGCAGATGTCCGACGCGTTCAGCTTCAACGCGTCGTTCAGCTACACCGACGCCAAGTACAAGAGTTTCTTCAACGACATCGTCGGGCTGACCACCGGCAGCGCCGCCGACGGCATCCCCGACGACGTGTCGACGCTGACGCTGCGCCGCGCCCCCAAATATCAATGGTCGGCGGGGCTGAACTACAGCAAGGAAATCAGCTCGGGCCGGATCGATGCCTCGACCCTGCTGCGCTACCAGAGCAAATATGTGACCTGCATCGCACCGAACCGTCCGGTCGTCCCCGGCGCGGTGACCAACGACAATCGCTGCTTCACCGAAAACCGGGAAAATCTGTCGGCGCAGATCGGCTACACGCATTTCCTCGGCGAAGGACGCGAAGTCAGCCTCGCGCTGTTCGGCCGCAACCTCACCAACCACAAGGGCCTGTCGTCGACCCTGCCGGTGGCGGGTCTCTTCACCTTTGGCGCGGCGATCCAGCCGCGCACCTATGGCGTGGAACTCGGCTTCAAATTCTGACGAACGGCCGTGCCCGCCACGGGCACGGCGAGACGAAAAGGGGGACGGGGGGCGGCGCATTGCACCGCCCCTTGTTTGATGGATCACACCAGTATGTCGGGGGAACCCAGATGACGCAGGCCTTTTTCGACCACCCCTATCTGTCGGGCCATCACCAGCCGGTGCGGTTCGAGGCGACGGCGCCCGACCTGATCGTCGAGGGCGAAATCCCGGCCGATCTCGTCGGCGTCTTCTATCGCAACGGGCCCGAGCCGCTCTATCCGACGCGCGAAGGTGAGTATCACTGGTTCGACGGCGACGGCATGGTCTATGCCTTTCACATCGAGGGCGGCCGCGCGTCGATGCTCAACCGCTGGGTGCGGACCGAGAAGTTCGAGCTGGAGAAGGCGGCGGGCAAGCGCCTGTTCGGCATGTTCGGCAACCCGATGACCGCCGATCCGTCGGTGCAGGGAAAGCGCTACAACACCGCCAATACCAATATCATCGTCCATGGCGGCAAATTGCTCGCGCTGATGGAGGGGGCGCCTGCGGTCGAACTCGACCCGCGCACGCTGGAGACGCTGGGCGAGGAACATTATGGCGGGACGATCACCACGACCTTTTCCGCCCACCCCAAGATCGACCATTATAGCGGCGAACTTATCAACATCGGCATGGCGATCAACGGCCCGATGGGGGCGCCGCAATTGCGTTACGACGTGATCGCCGCCGACGGCAGCGTGCGCAAGGCCGAGATCATCGACATGCCGCACAACGCGCTGATGCATACTTTCTTCCTGACCGAGAATTGGGTCGTCTTCCCGGTGATCCCGATCGACGCCGACCTCGGCCGGTTCATGAAGGGCGGACCGATGACCGCCTGGGTCAACGGCCGCCCGACCAAATTCGGGGTGATGCCGCGCGAAGGATCGGCGAGCGACCTTCGCTGGTTCGATTATGAACCCCGTCACATGTTCCACGAACTCAATGTGTGGGAACAGGACGGCAAGATCGTCGCCGACGTCGCCGCCGCCAACGGCACCGCGCTCTTCCCCGACGAGACGGGGGTGAAAAAGACGCATGGCGACACGCAGCAGAGCCTGCGGCGCTGGACGATCGACCCCGGCACCAATGGCAACGGGACATGGATCACCGAAGAAACGCTCAACGACCGCGACATCCAGTTCCCGCGTCCCGACGACCGCTTCATGACCCGCGCCTCGCGCCACAGCTTTGCGAATATCAACCTGAACAGTCGCGACGGCCGTGCCGAGGGGATGGATGGCGTGCTGCGCTTCGACACGGTGAGCGGCAAGGAGGATTTCTATCATTTCGGCAACGGAGCGGCGTGCGGCGAACTGATCTTCGCGCCGAAGATGGGCGCTGCTGGCGAAGGCGACGGCTATGCGATGACCCTCATCCACCGCGCCGGCGCTGCGACGAGCGAACTCGCGATCTTCGACGCGCTCGACATCGCGGCGGGTCCGGTCGCGCTTGTGCATGTCCCGTTCCGTGTACCGTCGGGTTTCCATTGCAATTTCTACGCCGCCGACTCCATGCTCTATCGGCAGGCGCTCGGCGCAGCATAGGGAGAGAAGACCCGTGAAGGTCGCAGCATTTGAACGCGTCGCCGATGTCGCGCGGCGGAACGCGCACGAGCGCCCCGACAAGATCCTCTTTCATTTCGAGGGCCGGACGACGCGCAACGCCGACTTCGATGCGAACAGCAGCCGCGCCGCCAACGCACTGATCGCGATCGGGCTGGAACCCGACGACCGCGTCGCCTATCTCGGCAAGAACAGCGATCTCTATTTCGAGCTGATGGTGGCGGTCGCCAAGGCCGGCGGCGTCATGACGCCGGTCAACTGGCGGCTCGCGGTGCCCGAGATCGCGTGGATCATCGACAATTGCGGCGCGCGCATATTGTGCGTCGGGCCCGAGTTCACCGACCTGGTCGCGGCGAACCGCCATGCGTTTCCAGGCGTCGAGCATGTCATCGCGGTCGAGGGCGATTACCGGGCCTGGCGCGACGACTTTCCCGCCACCGATCCCGGCATCCCGCGCGGCGAGAGCGACGCGGTGATCCAGATGTACACCTCGGGCACCACCGGCAAGCCCAAGGGCGCGGTGCTCACCAACGGATCGGTGCTGCGCTCGAAGCTCGACCGCGACCCGGCGCTGCAGGCCGACTGGGAACGCTGGGACGAGGATGACGTCGGCCTCGTCGCCATGCCCTGCTTCCATATCGGCGGCACCGGATACGGCATCACCGTCATGACCAACGGCGCGACCGGCGTCATCACGCGCGAGTTCGATCCCGGCGGGGTGCTCGACCTGATCGAGGCCTATGGCATCTCGAAAATCTTCATGGTGCCCGCGGCGATGCAGATCATCGTCAATCAGCCGCGGGCGCGCGAGGTCGATTTCTCGCGGCTCCGTCACATCGCCTATGGCGCCTCGCCGATCCCGCTCGACCTGCTGCGCCAGTGCATCGACATCTTCCAGTGCGGCTTCGTCCAGATGTACGGCATGACCGAGACCTCGGGCACGATCGCCGCGCTGCCGCCCGAGGATCATGACCCCGCCGGCAACGAACGCATGCGTTCGGTCGGCAAGCCACTGCGCGGGGTCGAGATGCGGGTGATCGACGGCGACGGCCATGTCCTGCCGCCGCGCGAAATCGGCGAGATCGCGATCCGCGCGCAGGCGAATATGCGCGAATATTGGGGACGACCCGAAGCGACCGCAGAGACGATCGACGCGGGCGGCTGGCTGCGCACCGGCGACGCCGGCTACACCGACGAGGACGGCTATTTCTACCTCCACGACCGGGTGAAGGACATGATCATCTCGGGCGGCGAGAATGTCTATCCGGCCGAGGTCGAGAATGCGATCTATGGCCACCCCGCCGTCGCCGATGTCGCGGTGGTCGGCGTCCCCGACGCGAAATGGGGCGAGGCGGTGAAGGCCTGCGTCGTGCTGCGCGAGGGCCAGAGCGCCCACGCAGACGAGATCATCACCTGGGCCCGCGAGCGGATCGCTGGGTATAAATGCCCGAAGTCGGTCGACTTCATCCCCGCGCTGCCCCGCAACCCTTCGGGCAAGATCCTTCGCCGCGAACTGCGCGCGCCCTATTGGGAAGGCCGCGAGCGGCAGATCGGCTGAGAATCCTCCCTGTCGCGAAGCCATGGGGAGGGGGACCGCTCGCAAAGCGAGTGGTGGAGGGGCTAGCATCGTTGCGTATTGCCCCTCCGTCAGCGCTTCGCGCTGCCACCTCCCCATCGCTTCGCGACAGGGAGGATTTCAGGCTTGCAGCTTCGCCATCGCCGCGCCCACCGCTGCCGCAATGTCACCTTCCTGCGGATTCCCCCGCAGCGCCAGCCCGCCATTCGGCTGCAGATTCTCACCGGTCACGAACGCCTCGTCGCTCGCAAGCCACAAACATGCATTCGCGACATCCTGCGCCGTGTTGAGCCGACCCAGCGGATAGCGCGGCAGGAAGGCGTCGACCAATCCCGGCGTCGCGAAGGCGCCCTCGGTCATCGGCGATTCGGTGAACGCCGGCGAGACGATATTCGCACGGATGCCTGCCGCGCCGAAATCATTGGCAACGCAGCGGATCAGCGCCTCCGACCCCGTCTTGGTTCCGATGTAAGCGGCGTGATTGCTGATCGGCGAGCGCGTCGTCGCCGACGATATCTGGATGATCGATCCGCCGCTCGGCTCGTTCGCCAGCATCGCGCCGACGAACGCCTGGAGGAAATGATGCACGCCGGTGAACTGGAGCGCGACGATTGCGGCCAGTTCTTCCTCGGTGACGTCGAGCAAAGGCTTGAGCAATCCCCAACCGCTCGCGTTCATCGCGATATCGACCCCACCCATCTTCGCCTTCGCCGCATCGGCGAGCGCAAAAACCGACGCCCGGTCAGTGATATCGCAGAGCGCGGCATGACCACCGATCTCTCCCGCCAGCGCTTCGAGCGGTTCGGCCTTGCGCCCCGCGACCATCACGGTCGCGCCCTCGCGTGCAAAGAGGCGCGCGGTCGTCTGCGCCATATTTCCCGTCGATGCCGCGCCGATGATGACGGCGCGCTTGCCGGTCAGCCTGCCCATGTCGATCTCCTTCAGAGCTTCAAGAGTTGTTTGCCGCGGTTCTGCCCGCTGAACAGGCGCTTCAGCGTATCGGGCGCATTCTCGAACCCGTGCTGCACATCCTCGCGATAGGTCAGGCGCCCGTCGAGAACGAAGCCCTCGAGCCGCTTGCGGATCTCCGGAAACTCGCTCGCCCAGTCGAGCACGATGAAGCCCGCCATCGAGCCGCGGCGGAAGATCAGGTTGAAATAATTCTGCGGTCCGGCGGGCAGCGTCCCCATCTCGTAGCGGCTGATCCCGCCGCACACCGCGACGCGCGCGCCGGTCGCGATCTCGCCGAGCATGTCGTTGAGGATCGCGCCGCCGACATTATCGAAGACGACATTGACGCCGCCGGGGCAATGTTCGCGGATCTGCCGCCGCACCTCGCCCGCCTTGTAGTCGATCGCGGCGTCGTAACCCGCCTCCTCGACGAGCCAGCGGCACTTGTCCTCGCCCCCGGCGATCCCGACCGCCCTGCATCCGGCAATCCTGGCAAGCTGTCCGACGACCGATCCCGTCGCCCCCGCCGCCCCCGACACGAGCACCGTATCACCCGCGACCGGTCGCCCGACCTTGAACAGGCCGCAATAAGCGGTGACGCCCGTGGTTCCCAGCACCGACAGCATCGCAGTCGGCGGCAATTGCGTGTCGATCTTCACCAGCCCCTCGCCGTTCGACACATGCCATTCGGTCCAGCCGGTCGATCCCATGACGAGGTCACCGGCGGCAAAGCCCGGGTGCTCGCTCTCGACGACTTCGCTGATCGCGCTGCCGCGCATCACGTCGCCGATCGCCATCGGCGCGACATAGTCGGCGATATTCTCCATCCAGCCCTTCTGCGCCGGATCGAAGCCGAGATAGAGCGTCCGAAGCAGTAACTCGCCATCGCCCGGCGCGACGATTTCGGTCTCGACGAGCCGGAAGTCACCGTCCTCGATCCCGCGCCCGCGCGGATGTCCGTTCAGCAGCCATTGGCGCGATGTCGGCATCGATACTCTCCCTGTTGATGCCGCGAAACTGCGCCTGCCCCCCGCCGCCAGCCACCGCCAAAAGTGCCAGTCGATCGGGAGCGCCCGCGGCCTAGGGTGTCATCAAGGGAGAGAGACGATGCCCGAAGTCCGCCGCAGTTTCTGCCGCTTCTGCCATGCCAATTGCGCGATGCTGGTCACGGTCGACGACGGCCGCGTCACCAAGGTGCAGGGCGACCCCAACGACCCGGTGTTCGGCGGCTATACCTGCATCAAGGGTCGCCAGCTCGCCGAGGCGCATCACGGCCCGCAGCGGCTGACGGTGTCGCAGAAGCGCGTCGATGGCACGTTCGAGGACATTGCGACGGACGCTGCGCTCGACGAGATCGCGGCAACGCTCGGCGCGATCGTTGCCGAGCATGGACCGCACGCCGTCGCCGTCTATGGTGGCACCTACGCCTTCCAGAACAGCGCCGGGGTCGGCAGCGCGATGGCCTTCGCGCAGGGGCTCGGCACGCGCAACATCTACACCTCGGTCACGCTCGACCAGCCCGCGAAAGTCTATACGACGATGCGCTACGGCAGCTGGATGGGCGGAATGCACAGCTTCGCCGATGCCGACGTCGCCTTCTTCATCGGCAACAACCCGATCGTCTCGCACTACGGTCCGCCGGGCGGGCTGCCGCCCTTCTCGCCCTCGCGCCGCCTGCGCGATGCGCTCGAAGGCGGCCTGAAGCTGATCGTCGCCGACCCGCGGCAGAGCGACGTCGCGGCGCTCGCGCATATCCACCTGCCCGTGCGGCCGGGCGAGGATCCCGCGCTGCTTGCGGGGATCATCCACGTCATCCTCGCCGAAGGCCTCACCGACAAGGCCTTTGTCCAGCGCTATGTCGATGGCCTCGACGAACTGCAGCGCGCGGTCGCGCCCTTCACCCCCGACGTCGCCGCCGCGCGCGCGGGGGTCGAGGAAAGCCAGCTCGTCGCCGCAGCGCGCATGTTCGCGAACGGCACGAAAGGCGTCGTCTCGACGGGCACCGGGCCCGAGATGGCGGGCAACGGCACGCTCACCCAATATCTCGTCTCGGCGCTCAACATCCTCTGCGGGCGCTTTTGCCGCGAGGGAGAGTTGAGCTCGATCCCGCGCGTCTTCACCCCCGTCACACCGCGCCGGGCGCAGGTCGCGCCGCCGATGGCGCTTTATGGCGAGGGTTTCCCCGCCTCGCGTTTCCGCGGGCTGACGCATCTCGGCATGGAGATGCCGTGCAACGTCCTCGCCGACGAGATGCTGACGCCCGGCGAGGGGCAGGTGCGCGCGCTGATCGTGATCGGCGGCAATCCGGTGGTCGCCTTCCCCGACCAGGACAAGATGACGCGCGCGATCGACGGTCTCGAGTTGCTCGTCTCGATCGACGTCAACGCCGCGTCGGCGACCGCAAAGCGCGCCGATTACATCCTCGCGCCGAAGATGTGCCTCGAACGCGAGGACATCAGCAACCTCAGCGAATGGTGGTACGAAATCCCCTATGCCCGCTATACCGAGGCGATGATCGACGCGCCCGCAGGGCTGCTCGAGGAGTGGGAGATGCTCTGGGAACTTGCGCACCGTCTCGGCACCGGCCTGCCGCTCGCGGGCGGCGCCTGCCCGATGGATGAACGCCCCACCAAGGAGGCCTTCCTCGACCTGATGGTCGCGGGCTGCGCGGCCCTGCCAAGCAAGGTGCGCCGCGATACGGTCGACGGCAAGGCGGTGATCTATGCCGACCTCCACCCGGTGGTCGAGGCGGGCGATCCCGATGCGCCCGGCCGTTTCGACCTGACGGCGGGCAGGATGCCCGACCAGCTCATCGCCTATGCCGATGCCGACCAGCCGACGCCCGACTTCCCCTGGCGCATGGTGTCGCGCCGCAGCCGCCACCGCTTCAATTCGACCGGACAGAATCTGCCCGCGCTGCGCGCCAGGCGCACGACTAACCCGGCGTTCCTGCATCCCGACGATCTCGCGCGCATCCCATGCAGCGACGGCGACACCGTGCGCATCCGTTCGGCGGCAGGCGAGGTCGTCGCGGTCGCGCGCGCGGCGGAGAATATGCGCCCCGGCGTCGTGTCGATGGCGCATGCCTTCGGCGGCCCCGACATCGGTCCCGACGGCGTCCATGAGCATGGCGTCTCGACCAACCGCCTCGTCAGCGAAAGCGCCCGCTACGACACCATCACCGGCCAGTCGCTGCAAAGCGCGATCCCGGTCTCCATCGTTCCCGCCTGAGGAGTTTTCATGCCCGACAACCGCCGCTTCCTGCTCGTCCGCCGGCCCGATGGCGAACCCGTACGGGAAGATTTCTCGCTCGTGACCGAAGCAACGCCCGAACTCGCAGACGGCGAATTCCTGATCCGCAACCATTATGCCTCGCTCGACCCCGCGATCCGCGGCTGGATGGACGATGCGCCGAGCTATATGCCGCCGATCCCGCTCGGCACGCCGGTGCGCGCGACGACGGTGGGCGTCGTCGAAGCGAGCCGGGCCGAGGGTTTCGCACCCGGCCAATGGGTGCTCGGCCTCAACGCGATCGAGGATTATTCGGTCGGCGTCGCGGGCGGCTTTACCCAGGTGATCGATGCGAGCCTCGTGCCATCGGTCACCAACTATCTGTCAGTTCTGGGCGCGGTCGGGATGACCGCCTATTTCGGCTATATCGACGTCTGCGAACCCAAACCCGGCGATATCGTGCTCGTCACCGGCGCGGCGGGCGCGGTCGGCTCGCTCGTCGGGCAGATTGCCAAGATCAAGGGCGCGAGCAAGGTCATCGGCATCGCGGGCGGACCCGAGAAGTGCGCCAGGCTGATCGATCGCTACGGCTTCGACGCCGCGATCGACTATCGCGGCAAGGACCTTGCGGCGCTGACCGACGCGATCCGCGCCGAAGCCCCCGACGGGGTCGATATCATCTTCGAAAATGTCGGTGGCGACATCCTCGACGCGGGCCTCAACAATCTGCGACACGGCGCGCGAGTCGGACTGTGCGGGCTGATCAGCGAGTATAACAGCGTCGAAAAGATCGGCGCGCGCAACATCTGGCAATTGATCGTGCATCGCGCCTCGATCCGGGGTCTGCTCGTCGCCGACTATATTGCGCGTTTTTCAGAGGGAGGAGCCGAAATGGCGGGCTGGCTGCAACAGGGCGAACTCGTCGCTGACGAACATATCGACGAAGGCCTCGAAAACAGCTTCGACGCCTTCATGCGCCTGTTTGCCGGAAGCAATCAGGGCAAAATGATACTGAAGATCGCATGACCGGGTCGCGCAGCCTTCTCGTCCTGTCAGGCGGCCATCCCTTCGAGGCCGCCCCCTTTACCGAACTGCTTGAAAGTCTCGATGGCTGGACGATCACCCACTTGATCCATCCCGAAGCCGAAACGGCGGTCGCCGCAGGCGCCGCGACCGGTGCCGACGCGATCCTCTTCTACGACATGCCCGGCTACAGCTTCGGTGACGGGCGGGCCGCAACACGCCCTCCGTCCTTCACCTATCGCCGCGCGATCACCGACTTTTTCGCGCGCGGCGGCGGCGCGGTCGCGATGCACCATGCGATCGCCGGCTGGGCCGAATGGCCCGAATGGGCCGACATGCTCGGCGGGCGCTTCCTCTATGCGCCAGGCGTCGCGAACGGTGAGACCCATCTCGACTCGGGCTATCGTCACGACGTCCGCTACGATGCCGTCATACTCGACCCCACACATCCGGTGACGGCTGGTCTGCCTTCGCGCTTTCCACTCTGTGACGAACTCTATCTGGCACCGATATGGGGCGCCGTGACCCCTCTCCTCCGCGCTGATCACGCCTTCGTCCGCGACAATTTCTATTCGGCGGCGCAGGCTGTCGCGGGACGGATGTTCAGCAATGACGGTTGGGCGCATCGCCCCGAAAGCGACCTGATCGCGTGGGAAAAACCCGTCGGCGCCGGACGCCTCGTCTATCTCCAGCCGGGCGACGGCCCGGCGACCTACGCCGACCCGAACATCCGCCGTCTGATCGCCAACGCGCTCGACCATGTCGCCGCGGCCCCGCCACGCGCCTAACGAAAGTGTGCATCGCGTGCCGGGAGCCGCTGCATATAGTTGCGCGTATAAAGAGAAGATCGAGGGAAGAGGCGCGTGAACACTATCGCCGCAGGCAGTTTTTTCGACCCGCAGGTCATCGCCGACCCGTTCGACTATTATCGCGCCTGGATGGCGAAAAGCCCCGTCGTCCAACTGTCCGAGGGAATGTTCCTCGTCCTCTCCTATGACCTTTGTGCGCAGGCGACCGGTGAGGTCGAGACTTTCTCGAACAATTTCCAGGGCACATTGTCGGGCGCGATGGCCGAGGACGGCGACGTCGCCGCGATCCTGTCCGGGGGGTGGCCGCAGGTCGACACTTTGCTCACCGCCGACCCGCCGGTCCACACGCGCTTTCGCAAGCTCGTCAACCTCGCCTTCTCGATGAAGCGCGTCGCCGCGATCGAGGAGGAGATGCGGGGGGTCGTGATCGACCTGATCGAAAAAATGGCCGCAAAAGGCGAGGCCGACTTCGTCCGCGATTTCGGCATCCCGCTGCCCGTCGCGATGATCGCGAGCCAGATCGGCATGGAGAACGACCTCGATCGCGTGAAGCGCTGGTCCGACGCCTTCGTCGACCGGCTCGGGCGCATGATCCCCAAGGAACGCGAACTCGAATGCGCGCGCGAGGTCGTCGAGTTCCAGCATTATATGAAGGCCAAGATCGACGAACGCCGCGCGAACCGCACCGACGACCTGCTCTCCGACCTCGTCCATGCCGAAGTCGACGGCGAACGCCCGCTCGAGGATGCCGAGATCCTGTCGATCATGCAGCAACTGATGGTCGCGGGGAACGAAACGACGACTTCGGCGCTCGCCGGCGGGCTGCTCCAGCTGATCGAAAACCCCGACCAGATGGCCAAGGCCGTCGCCGCCGCCGACGAGGGCAATGAGCGCGCGATCATCAACCTCGTCGAAGAGGTTCTGCGCATCGAAAGCCCGACCGCGGGCATGTGGCGCATGGTGCTGAAGGACGCCGAACTCGGCGGGGTCAAAATTCCCAGGGGTGCCATGGTGCAGCTGCGCTATGCCGCGGCAAACCGCGATCCGACCAAATATCCCGATCCCGACCGGTTCGACATCGAGCGCGCCAATGCGCGCAGCCACCTCGCCTTTGGCAAGGGCATCCATATGTGTGTCGGCAACATGCTGAGCCGCAAGGAAATGGCGGTCGCCTATACGGAACTGCTGAAGCGCCTGACCGATTTCCGCGTCGCCGAGGGACATGTGCCGAGCTGGCCGCCGAACATGCTGCTGCGCGGGCTCACCACGCTGCCCATCAGCTTCGGGCGGCGGGCATGAATTTCGACCTCGACGAAGGCCAGCAGCTGACGCGCGACACGATCGGGCGCTTTCTGGGTCCGGTCGACATTGCCGCGCGGCATGCAATGCGGCGGACCGAGGGCGGTTATTCGCGCGCGCGCTGGCGGGACGTCGCCGATCTCGGCCTGCTCGCGCTCGCCGCGCCGGAAACGATGGGCGGCATGGGCGGCACGATGGTCGACCTTGCACTCGTCGCCGAAGCGCTCGGCAAGGGACTCGCGATCGACCCGTGGCTCGAAAATGGCGTGCTGCCGATCCGGCTCGCCGCAGCGGCGGGCGATGGCGCCCTGGTCGGCGAACTGGCCACCGGGACGCAGTTCGCAGCGGTCGCCTTCGCCGAACCCGGACGCCGCTACGAAACCGAAGCCATCGGTACCAAGACCGAGGCCAATCAGGTCGCGGGCGCCAAGACCTTCGTCCTCGGCGCTCCGCTTGCCGACATAGTGCTCGTCACCGCCGCTGGCGACAAACTCGCCAAGGTCGAGAAAAGCGCTGCCGGCATCGTGCGGCAGGACTATCCCGTCATCGACGGCTCGAATGCCTCCACCGTGGACCTGCTCCGCACGCTCGCCGAAATCTTCGACCTGCCAGACGCCAAATTCCGGCGCGTCATCGGCGACGTCCGCACGCTCGCCGCCGCAGAAATGGTCGGACTCGCACAGACGATGTTCGACGACACCCTCGCCTATGTCGGCGAACGCCAGCAGTTCGGCGCCGCGATCGGCAGTTTCCAGGCGCTCCAGCACCGGCTCGTCGAATGTTACGCCGCGCTCGAACAGGCGCGGTCGATGGTGCTGCGCACCGCAATGCTCGACCCGACAACCGACGATGCGAACTGGCCCCGGATTGCTGCGGGCGCCAAGGCCTTCGTCGGCGAAGCCGCGGCACGCATCGGGCTGGAGGCGGTACAGATGCACGGCGGCATGGGCCAGACCGACGAGCTCGCGATCGGCCATGCGCTGAAGCGCGTCATGCTGCTCGACAAGCTTTTCGGCGATCAGGACCATTGCCTGCGCAGCTATGCGAGGGCGGCATGAGCACCCTCGCCCCCATCGCACCCGGCCTGTGGACCGACGATCCCGAACCGCGGCTGATCGGGGGACGGCGCGCCGACGGCGAGATCGTCTTTCCCGTTCCCGAAGGCGACGCCGCCGCGCTGGTCGAACCCGTCGCATTGTCGCGTCGCGGCACGCTCTGGTCGTGGACGACGCAGGGCTTCGAACCCAAGGAACCGTACAGCGGCCCGCAGCCCTTCCAGCCCTTCCTGATCGGCTATGTCGAGCTGCCCGGCGAGGTGATCGTCGAGACGCGGATCGCCGATGCGACCGCCGCCGACCTTGTGATCGGAATGCCGATGGAATTTGTCGTCGTCGCCTTCGACGACCACCGATCGACCTATGCCTTTCGTCCGGAGCGCCAGCCATGAGTGACGACGTCTATATCATCGGCGCGGGCATCCATCCCTTCGGCCGTACCGACAGCCGTTCGGGCCGCGATCAGGGCGTCTATGCCGTGCGCGAAGCGCTGGCCGACGCGGGCGTCGCATGGAGCGACGTCGAATTCGCCTATGGTGGATCGGCTGCCGCCGGCTCCGCCGACATCATGGTCAACGAGCTCGGGCTGACGAGCGTGCCCTTCATCAACGTCGCCAACGGCTGTGCGACCGGCGGCAGCGCGCTGACCGCGGCGCGCAACGCGATCGCGGCCGGGGCTTGCGACATCGCGCTCGCCGTCGGCTTCGACAAGCATCCGCGCGGCGCCTTCAACGCCAAACCGTCCGATTACGGCCTTCCCGAATGGTACGGCGAGACGGGCATGATGCTGACGACGCAATTCTTCGCGCTCAAGATCCAGCGCTACATGGCGCTCCACGGGATCAGCCGGCGGACTCTGGGTCTCGTCGCCGAAAAGGCGTTTCGCAACGGCACGCTGTGCGACCACGCCTGGCGGCGTTCGCCGGTCGATCTCGACACGATCCTGAACGCGCCGATGGTCAACGATCCGCTGACCAAATATATGTTCTGCTCACCCGCCGAGGGCGCGGTCGCGCTGATCCTCGCGAGCGGCAAAAAGGTCCGCGAACTCGGCGCCGACGCGGTGCGCATCGCCAGCGTCGCCTTCCGCACCCGCCCCGAGGGATCGTTCGAGGTGTTCGCGCCGTCGATCAGCGTCAATGGCGGCGGCAAGCCGACCCAGATCGCCAGCAAGGCCGCCTTCGAAATGGCGGGCATCGGCCCCGAGGACGTCTCGGTCGCGCAATTGCAGGACACCGAAAGCGGCGCCGAAATCATGCACATGGCCGAAAACGGCTTCTGCGCCGACGGGGAGCAGGAACAATGGCTCGCCGAAGGATGGAGCGAGATCGGCGGCAGGATGCCGATCAACACCGATGGCGGCTGCCTTGCGTGCGGCGAACCGATCGGCGCCTCCGGCCTCCGGCAGGTTTACGAAAACACCGTGCAGCTCCGCGGCCGCGGCGGCGAACGGCAGGTGCCGAACCGCCCGCGGGTCGGCTATTCTCATGTCTATGGCGCGCCCGGCCTGTCGGCGGTGGCGATCCTCGAACGCTAGCGGAAACATGGATCTCGATCTTACCCCCGAAGAACTCGAATTTCGCGAGGAGGTCCGCGACTTCCTTCGCACCTCGCTGCCGCCCGAAGTCCGCGACGGCGCCCGGCGCACCCCCGGGGTCTTCGTCGAACCCGATATCGGCCTCGTCTGGCACCGCATCCTCAACGACAAGGGCTGGGTCGCCTATCACTGGCCCGAGGATTGCGGCGGCACCGGCTGGTCGCCGATGCAGCGCTATATCTTCGAAAAGGAATGCGCGATCGCGGGGGCGCCCGCGCTGTCGGTGCTCGGCCTGCGCCTCGTCGGTCCGGTGATCTGCGCCTTCGGAACGCAGGAGCAGAAGGATCGCTTCCTTCCCGCAATTCGCGCCGGGACCGATTATTGGTGCCAGGGCTATTCCGAACCGCAGAGCGGCTCCGACCTCGCGTCGCTGCGCACCCGCGCGCGGCGCGACGGCGACGACTATGTCGTCGACGGCTCGAAGATCTGGACCACCCACGCGCACCACGCCAACTGGATCTTCTGCCTTGTCCGCACCGACAGCGAGGTCAAGAAACAGGCGGGGATCAGCTTCCTGCTCGTTCCCATGGACCAGCCCGGCGTCACGGTCAGCCCGATCATCACCATGGCGGGCGATCACGAGGTCAACCAGGTCTTCCTCGACGGCGCGCGCACTTCGGTGGACAACCGCATCGGCGAGGAAGGGCAAGGCTGGACGATCGCCAAATTCCTGCTCGAGAATGAGCGCGGCGGCTCCTTCCACGCTCCGCGCCTGATCCGCGCGATCGATCATCTCGAACAGCTCGCGGGCATCGCGCCGAGCGGGCACAACGGATCACTCGGCGGCGACGTCCAGGTCGCGACGCGGATTGCAAAGCTGCGCCTCGAGGCCGAGGCGCTCGAAACCACCGAACTGCGTATCCTCGCCGACATCGCCAAGGGCCGCCCCGCCGGGCCGCAGACCTCGCTCGTCAAATTGCTCTCGTCCGAAATCCATCAGCGGATCGACGGGTTGGCGATGGACCTCCACGGTTATGACGGGCTGCAACTGCCCACCGTCCGCCCGCTCTACGGCAATGAAGCGCCCGCGCCGATCGGCGACGAGGACGCGCAGGTTGCCGCCGCCCGCTATCTCAACAGTCGTGCCTGGACCGTATTCGGCGGTTCGAGCGAGGTTCAGAAGAACATCATAGCAAAGACGGTGCTCCGCTTATGACTCCTGCATTGCGACTTGCCAGCCACTATGAAATAGTCCCCGCCATGGGAGAACAGGCAGAAAAACTGCCGGTCGACGGGTTCGCGCCCCCGATGGATGCAAGGACGCTCGTCGATGCGGTCACGATCCGCTGCGTGGAGGATATCCACGATGCCGCGGTGCTGCTGCGCGACTATGCGGCGGCCTATGGGCTGCGCGCCGCGCTGTGCGACGACATCGCCTCGAAGGAGCCGATGGTCGACGCCGATGGCGCCGTCCTTGCCGCCGACCTGTTCGGCTGGCTCGGCGACGGCGAACGTTGGTGGGAAGATCACCGGCTGGCGCTCCATTCGCCGCTGCCGCGCTCGTGCCGCTACGAAAGCGAGCCCTTCTGGTGTAACAGCAACGGGTTTCGCACCGCGCAGCCCAATCCCTATCTCGATGAAATCGACCCGGCGCGCTACTTCGCCGCGAACCCGCGCTACAAGGCGGCGATCGTCGTTCCGGTGCACCTGCCGTTCGGGCAGATTTCGGCGAACAGCTTTCATCCGAACGATCCCGAAATCGACGACCTATCCGACCTGTTTGCGGACGTCGGCGACACGCTGGCGCTTGCAACGCGGCGCTTCATCGCCGGTTATGCCTCGGCGATGCGGACCAAAAGACGGATCCCGTCGGACTGTGAATTGTCGAAGCGCGAGGTCGAATGCCTGCGCTGGGCCGCGATCGGCAAGACCGACCGCGAGATCGGGATGATCATCTCGCTGAGCCACGCGACGGTGCGCTATCACGTCCACCGCGCGGGCGAGAAGCTGAACTCGGTCAACCGCGCGCAAACGATCTTCAAGGCGGGACAGCTCGGCTATCTGGGGGCGAACAGCTGAATACCGTCATTGCGAGGAGCCGAAGGCGACGCGGCAATCTTCAGCCATCGGCCCAGAGCTGGGTCGATAGCTGGAGATTGCTGCGCTCCGCTCGCAATGACGAAGTTTTACCAATAAGCCGCGTCCCTACCCCAGCGACCGCAGCGGCGCGCTCCCATCCCAGTCCTTCGCCGCATCGCGCATCATCGCGAACAGTTCGCGCGTGCCCGGCTGCGGTTCGAGCAGCTCGACCAGCGTTCCCGGTCCCGTGCCGGGATCGGCATAGATCACTCCGCCCTTGTCGCCGACCGGGGCTTCAAAGATGATCTCCGCGCCGACCTCGGCGCAGCGCGCCCGCGCCTCGGCGATCGAGTCGACCAGCACGCACACATGGTGCAGCCCCTCGCCCACCGCATATTCGCCGCGATAGATCGACCGCGCGTCATTCTCCGGCCGGATCAGCTCGATCTGCAGGTCGCCCCAATAGCCGAGCGCCATGGTGAAGACGGGGTCGCTCGCCTCGCCGCGATAGCGGCCGCCGGGGAGCGACACGTTCGGCAGCAGGAAGAAGGGGCCCGCGCCCATCACCCCGGTCCAGTGCTTCACCGCGGCATCGAAGTCCGACGGCACATAGGCCAGCTGCATGATATCGCCGAGCGATGCGAGCGTCGCGGGTCCGGCCATCGGTCTCTCCCCCTCAAAAGCACTAGCGCACAAGCGCCTGCCTTTGTGCGATAAGTCCAATCAGGCCCGGAGTCATACTGGGCAAAATGTGAGGGAATGCCATGGCCGAGTCCGATCCGAAGATCGCGCCGCAGGACTGGTTCGCCGTCCGCAAGCGCAACGCGCGCACCGGGCTGCGCAAACTGGTCGCGATCGTGTCCGAAAACCGGACCGACCGGGCGGAGGCGCCGCTGCCGCTGCACAAATCCATCTATATGAGCGAAGCCCGCAACGCGGCCGAGATGGAGCATATCTTCCGGAACGAACCGATCGTCGCGGGATTGTCGGGCGACATCCCCCAGACCGGCGACACACTCGTCTTCGACTCGGTCGGCCCGTCGATCCTCGTCACGCGCGGCAAGGACGGCGTCGCGCGCGCCTTCCTCAACATGTGCACGCACCGCGGCGCCAAGCTGGTCGAGGAAAAGGAACCGTGGAGCGGCGCACGTCCGCGGCTCGTCTGCCCCTTCCACGCCTGGACCTTCGATCCCGCGGGCCAACTCGTCGGGCAGCCGGGCAAGGAAGGCTTCGCGAACTGCGAGATCGGCGCGCGGAACCTGATCGAACTGCCGTGCGCCGAGCATCTCGGGCTGATCTTCGTGCGTGCCAATCCCGAGGGCGCGCCGATCGACGCCGCGGCGCATCTCGGCGATTTCGGCCCCGTACTCGCGCAGCTCGAACTCCACCGCGCCGAGCCGGTGAAAAAGGGCATCCTCACCGCCGAATCGAACTGGAAATTCGCGCTCGACACCTACGGCGAGGGCTATCATTTCAAGATGCTCCACGCCTCGACGATCGGCGGTACGCATTACAGCGACCGCAACGTCTATGAACCGATCGGGCGCCATCACCGCGTCAGCTTTCCCGACCTGTCGATCGGCAATCTGGTCGGCAAGGACGAGAGCGAATGGCCCGAGACCGACTATGGCGGGGTCCATTTCCTTTTCCCCAACACCGTCATCTTCTTTGGCGCGGTGACGCCCGGCGTCTATTTTACGCAGGTCTTCCGGCTCTTTCCCGACGGCGCGGGCAGGATGTTCTGCCAGTTCGCGGTCTATGCTCCCTTCGGCGTCGAAAATGACCAGCATCGCGCGATGTGCGAGATGGCCTATGACGCGACCGCCACCGTCGTCCAGACCGAGGATTATCGCGTCGCCAGCAACGGCTATGCGAACCTGATGACCGCGCCTGCCGACTTTCACGTCGTCCTCGGCGCGAACGAGCCGGCGCTGCACGGCGTCCACCGCTCGATCGCCGCGGCGTGCAAGATGCCGCTCGACCAGATCGCCTGACCCATTCGGAGTATCAGATGAACGACCTCTCGCCTCCCCAGGACCAGCACCGCGACGACCGCTGCCCCGGCACGAGCTACACCGACATGCTCAACGCCGATACGCGGCGCGTCCCCGATTATCTGTTCGCCGAATCCAATCAGGAACTCGGCGACGAACCGATCGCGATCGAGCGTTATGTCAGCGAGGATTGGGCCCGGCTCGAACGCGAAAAGATGTGGCCGAACATCTGGCAGTTCGCGGCGCGCGAAGAGGATATGCCGAACCCGGGCGACACCGTGGTCTATGACATCAACGAAAAGAGCATCTTGCTCGTTCGTCAGAAGGATCTGTCGGTCAAGGCCTTCTATAACGTCTGCCTCCACCGCGGCCGCAAGCTCAGGACCGAGAGCGGGCCCGCGGTGAACCTGCGCTGCCCCTTCCACGGCTTTTCCTGGCATCACGACGGCCGTTTCAAGGAAGCGCCGTGCGCGTGGGACTTCAGGCATCTCGAAGACAAGGACATGCGCCTGCCCGAGCTCAAGGTCGAAAGCTGGCAGGGCTTCCTTCTCGTCACCGAAAACCACGACCTGCCGGGCTTTCGCGACTGGGTCGGTCCCGGCGTCGAGCATTTCGACAACTGGCGCCTCGATGAATGCCATACCGGAGCATGGGTCGGCCGCGTCATCCCCGCCAACTGGAAAGCGGTGGCCGAGGCCTTCATGGAGGCGTGGCACAGCATCGTCACCCACCCGCAGATCCTGGGTTTCACCGCCGACGCGAACACGCGCTACGACTTGTACGGCGATTTCCTCAACCGCGCGATCACGCCGGCGGGTGCGATGTCGCCGCACATCAAGGGCAAGGATCAATTCTATGTCCTGAAGTCGCTCGAGGAGTTCATCGGCGGCGGCGACAGCCGTGCGCGGCGCAGCACCGCCTCGGCCGACGACCTCAAGGGTTTCGATGCCGACGACCCGATGCTCGCGCGCAAGGTGCTCGCCGAGGCGAACCGCGCCGCCTTTTCGGCGATGAACGGGCATGATTATTCGGACGCGACCGACAGCGAGATGCTCGACAATTTCACCTATAATGTCTTTCCCAACTGGGCGCCGTGGGGCGGTCTCACGCCGAACATCGTCTATCGCTGGCGGCCGTGGGGCGACGCCGATCATTGCCTGATGGAAGTCCGCATCCTGATGCGCACGCCCAAGGGCGAGCAAGCGCCGAAGTCGGCACCGATGCACCTGATCCCCGACGATCAGCCCTTCGCCAGCGCCAGCCATCTGATCGGCGCCGCGCTCGCGGGGGTTTTCGACCAGGACATGGAGAATCTCCCCTATGTGCAGGAAGGGATGAAATCCTCCCCCAACGGCGTGATCGAGCTCGGCCATTATCAGGAAAGCCGCATCCGCCATTTCCACCGCACGCTGGGGAAATATATGGGCGGGCAATTGCCCTGAAACGGGTGATTGTCTCTTTTGCAAACGCATGGAACGAATGCCGGTATTGGGGTGGGAAGCGGACTGGTCGCTCCTCCCTGTCGCGCAGCGATGGGGAGGTGGCAGCGCGAAGCGCTGACGGAGGGGCCGACGCCGTCAGGCGTCGCGCGACCTTTCAGCCCCTCCACCACGCCCTGCGGGCGCGGTCCCCCTCCCCATGGCTTCGCCACAGGGAGGATTGAACGTCCGCAACCGGTCGATTCTAGACGCTTCTCTTCCCGTTCGTGTCGAGCGAAGTCGAGACACCCATCGAGATGGCGCCAAGCCGAGGGGCATCTCGACTTCGCTCGATGCAAACGGGATGGAAGGTCCGAAATCGTTCGAAAATGGTCATTCTGTGGGGTTGCAAAAGGCATAATCGCTCAAAAGCCGACGTCATGGCGATCAGGCCGGAACCTTCACCGGCGACCAATCCTGCCGCGCCGCCCATTCGGCAAACGACGTCGGCGTCACCCCGAGCAGCCGCGCCGCCGGCACCGCATCGAGCGCGACCGGCGAGACCGGCTGGTCGTTGTACCAGCGGTAGAATTTCGCCATCCCGTCATAGATGCTCGCCGGTTGCACGTCGCGCGAGCCCGTGACGAGTTCGCTCATCCGCGCCGCGAATTCGTCGGGCGACAGGCTCTGGAAGCGCACCGGTTTGCCCGTTGCGACGCTCAATCGCTCGGCGACCTCGGCGCCCACCAGCGCCTCGGGGCCGCCCACCGCGATGCGGTCGGCGATCAGGTCCTCGTGGAGCAGTGCCGAGACCATATAGGCCGCGACATCCTCGAGGCAGACCCAGCTGATCTTCAGCGTCTCGGCGGCCGGATAGGCGAACACCCCGCTGTTCACGATCGCCGGCCGCGACCAGATGCGGGTGATATTGTCCATGAACACCATCGGCTCGATGATCGCATAGGGTACGCCGCTGTCGTGGATCGCGCGCTCGATATCGCGACGCCCGTCGTGCGCCGACAAGTCCAAGTCGCGGTCGGCGACGAAGCAGCTCGTATTGAAAACGATCTTCTTCAGCCCCGCGAGCCGTGCCGCTTCGGCGATATTGCGTCCCATCGTCGCGGCGCGCGCGCGGTCGAATTCGAACGGCAAATGCATCGCCAGCGCATCCTGCCCGCTGAACGCCGCGATCAGACTGGCGACGTCGTACAGATCGGCCGCGACCTCGGGGACGTCGGGATGCAGCGTGGCCGCCATGGCGCCCGGCCGCCGTACCCCGGCGGTCGGTTCGAGTCCCCGCGCCTTCAGTGCCGTGACCAGCGGAATACCCTGATCGGCCGGCGCGCCGAGAACGAGGACTTTCTTCATACCGCACCCTCCGGTTGCTTCGCCGATACGCGCGCGGCGTGGCGGCCCGCGAGGAAGCCGAACACCATCCCCGGCGCAATCGTCCCGCCCGGCCCGCCGTAGGTCATGCCCATCGCCGAGGCCATGACATTGCCCGCGGCGTACAGCCCCGCGATCGTCCCGCCGTCGACGTTCAGCACCTGTGCGTTGGCGTCGGTCTGCGGCCCGCCCTTGGTGCCGAGCGCGCCGCTCTTGATCTCGATCGCGAAGAAGGGCCCCTGCCCGATCGGCCCCAATGTCGCCGCGGTCGAACCGCGCCCGTCGGGATCGCCCCACCATTGGTCGTGCGCCGCATCGCCGCGCCCGAAATCGGGATCGCGTCCGGTCGCGCAATGGCCGTTGAAGCGCGCAACCGTCGCCTCCAGTGCATCGGCATCGATCCCGAGCCGCGCCGCCAGTTCGGGCAGGCTTTCGGCGCGCGCCGCCCATTGCGGTGGCGCGACGCCGCGCTCGCCGCTGATCATGCCGAAACCGAAGCGGTCGATATAGCGCTGGTCGAAGATCAGCCAGCACGGCAGATTCTTATAGTCGAACGCGCTGACGTCCTGATCGTGGAACGCCGCGCCGATCGCGTTGTAATTCGCCGCCTCGTTGGTGAAGCGCTGCCCCGCGCGGTTGACCATGATCGAATGCGGCAGGCTGCGCTGTCCCGCGACGAGCGTCTTGCCCATTGAGCAGTCGCTTTCCGGCACCTCGGCGACGGGCATCCACCACGCCTCGCGCATGTTGCCCAGCATCGCCCCGACGCGCATCGCCATCTTGAGCCCGTCGCCGGTGTTCGTCTTCGGGCTGAGCGGGTGCGTCAGCGGCCCGCGGATGAAGGCGCGGAGCAGATCGGCGTCCCATTCGAACCCGCCCGTCGCAAGTACCACCGCATCGGCCGCAACCTCGACCTCGCCATCGGCGGTCTCGAACATCACGCCCGCCACGCGGCCCCCGTCCATCAGCAACCGCACCGCGCGGTGCCCGGTCTTGGGTTCGATCCCGCGATCGAGGCACGCGCGCAGCAGCCGCCCCACCAGCGCCTGACCGCTCCCGCGCAAATCACCGTCGATCCTTCGCTGCAACTCCTCGGGTGCCAGCGGCTGCGGCTTCGCCTGCCCCAGCGGCGTGTCGTAGATCGAGAAATGCGGCGAGGGATAATAGGGCGATTTGGTCACCTTGTCCGCCCACTCGCCAAGCTCGTGGAACGAATAGAGCGGGCAGTCGAGCGAGCGGCCGCCGTTCGGCATCCCGCCCGGAAATTCGGCATGATAATCGGGGAATTCGGGGATCGGCCGGAACTGCACCGGGGTGTTCGCTTCGAGGAACGCGACCATCTCGGGTCCGTGGTCGAGGAACGCTTCGACCAGAGGCTGCTGCATCAGCCCGTGCGACATCGACATCAGATAGGTCAGCGCCTTGGCGCGGCTGTCCTCGATGCCGAGGGCCGCTTCGTGATGGTTGTTCGGGATCCAGATCATCCCGCCCGACCAGGCGGTCGTCCCGCCGACCTGATCGCCCTTTTCGAACAGCGAGACGCGCGCGCCGGCTTCGTGCGCCGAAATGGCGGCAGTGAGCCCCGCGCCGCCGGTGCCGAGGACGATGACGTGCGGCGCCTTGCTCATCTCTATGCCTTCAATTGCTCGACCATATGCGCGGTGTCGAAATAATGGATGCGCATCGACGCCATCTTGCCCGCGTCGTCGAACTCGGTGACCTCGGCGATATGCGTCTCGAAACGCTTGCCGCTCGATTTTGCGGTCACCGTGAAGTGGAGCAACGCGACGGCGTATGTTTCGCCGCCGACCAGTTCCTGCCATTTGACGACGGGATCTTCCCAATAGCCCATCACATGCGCGTACAGCCGCTGGAGCGCATCGCGCCCGCGCCATTCGCCGCCATAGGGCAGCGATGCGGGTTCATGGATGACGAAATTGTCCGCCATATAGTCGGCGACCGCAGCCCAGTTGCCCTTGGAAACCTCGGCATACATCGCCTTGCTGGCTTCGAGCGGCGTCATTCGATCGTGCCGACGAGCGCGCCGACCGGATAGACCTCGCCCTCGACCCCCGTCGGGCGGATCGTGCCCGCGACCTGCGCCTCGATCTCGACCGTCGTCTTGTCGGTCTCGACGGTGTAGATGATGTCGCCGACCTCGACGCGCTCGCCGTCGCCGAACATCCATTCGTTGAGCGTCATTTCGGTCGCCGACATGCCGATCTTGGGGATGCGCAATTCCTCGGCCATCGCCTCAGCCCTTCCAGTTCATCGCGGTCCGCACCGCGTCGGCGATCGCGTCCTTGTTTGGGATCCACGCCTGTTCGAGCGCGTTCGCCATCGGCACCGCGGAAAAGGCCCCGCCGATACGCGTGACCGGCGCCTTGAGCTTGCCGAAGAGTTTTTCGTTGAGGCGCGAGGCGATCTCGGCGCCGGTGCCGTACTGCTTCACGGCCTCGTGGAGCACGACCGCGCGCCCGGTCTTTTCGACCGACGCGGTGACGGTCGCCTCGTCATAAGGGGCGATGGTCCTGAGATCGATGACCTCTACCGAAACCCCTTCATCCGCGAGCTTGCCTGCGACTTCGAGCGCGTCGAGCACGGTGCGGCCATAGGTGACGATCGTGCAATCGCTGCCCTCGCGCGCGACCGCCGCCTTGCCCAGCGGTACGACATGACCCGGCCCCGGATCGTCGGATTTGAGCCCGTAGCAAAGGATATTCTCGATGAAGATCACCGGGTCGTTGCACGCGATCGCGGCGCGCATCAGCCCCTGCGCGTCGGCGGCGTTCGACGGGGTAACGATCTTCAGCCCCGGGACATGCGCGAACCACGCCTCGAGCATGTCGCTGTGCTGCCCGCCGAAACCGACCCCGACCCCGGTCGTGGTGCGCAGGACCAGCGGCACATGCGTCTGTCCACCCGACATGAAGCGCAGCTTCGCGGCGTGGTTGACGATCTGGTCCATCGCGACCGTCACGAAGTTCATCAGCATGATCTCGGCGATCGGGCGGAACCCCGCGAGCGCCGCGCCGACGCATGCGCCGACGATCGCCTGTTCCGAAATCGGGGTCGCGCGGATGCGGTGCTCGCCATATTTCTCGGTCAATCCCGACGATATCTTGAACACCCCGCCACCCTGTTTCGCGGCGACATCCTCGCCGAGCAGGATCACGCCCTCGTCCCCGGCCATCGCCTCGTCGATCGCGCGGTTGATCGCCTGCGTCATCGTGATCTGCGCGCTCATGCCGCAATCTCCTCTTCGAAGACATCCTTGCGGATTTCCTCGGGTCCCGGCAGCGGGCTCTTCGCGGCGAACTCGGCAGCCGCCTCCATCTGCGCATCGAGGTCGGCGACGATCGCGTCGAGTTCGGCCTCGGTGAACTGGTGATCGAGCATCAGCTGGCGCAGCCGCGGCAGCGGGTCTTCCGCCGCCATCTCGGCGAGATGCTCCTTCGGCATATAGGAGAAGTCCGATCCGAAGAAATGCCCCATCATGCGGTAGCACATCGCCTCGATCAGCGTCGGCCCCTCGCCCGCGCGGGCGCGGTCCACGGCCGCCTTGGTGGTGTTGTACATGGCGATCGCGTCGTTGCCGTCGACCTTCACGCCCGCCATCCCGTAGGCCCGGGCGCGGGTGACGATCGAATCGACCTTGGTATGGTCGGCGAACGCCGTGTGCTCGCCATAACGGTTGTTCTGGCAGAGGAAGATCACGGGCAGCTTCCACAGCTGCGCCATATTCATCGCCTCGTGAAAGGCGCCGATATTGGTCGCGCCGTCGCCGAAACAGACGATCGTCACCTTGCCGTCGCCGCGGTTCTGCGATGCCAGCGCGAGGCCGTTGGCGATCGGCAATCCCGATCCGACGACGCCCGTCGTCACCATCACCCCCGAATCCGGATGGGTGATGTGCATCGACCCGCCCTTGCCGCGACAGGTGCCGTCGACCTTGCCCGCAATCTCGGCAAACAACGGATTCAGCGGCACGCCCTTGGCGATCTGGTCGTGCTGGCCGCGATAGGTGGTGACCAGATAGTCGCTGGGTTCGAGCGCCGCCATCGCCGCCGCCGAGACCAGTTCCTGCCCGCGCACCGTATAATAGATGACCGCGAGTTTGCCGGTCATCAGCAGCGAACGGAATTTCTCGTCGGCGCGCGCGACGCGCATCGTGCGGGTATAGATATCGCGCAGCTTGTCGCGGTCGATCGTCGTCTCGGTCATGCAGGCTCTCCGATGCCATATTGGGGGTTGGCGCTGGCAGCGGCGCTGGGGCGCGCCGCGACGCGGCCCTGCCAGGCGACAAGGTTGGCGAGCGCGGGATCCGGCGGCTGCCCGACCATCGCGCCGAACTCGACGAAGCAATAAAGCAGAACGTCGGCGAGGCTGAACCGATCGCCGGCAAGCCACGGCCCCGCCCCGACGATCCGGTCGATTTGCACCAGTCCGTCGGCCGCCAGCCGCTTCAGGTCGGCGGCCGCATCGGGCAGGCAGAGCACCCGGCTCTCGAACATCGGCAGTCCCTCGGCACCGCGGAAGCCCGCGGTCATCGGCACGACGACGAGCTGGTCGACGATCCGCACCAGCATCCGCGTTCTGGCCCGCTCCTCCGCCGTCGCGCCGAGCAGCGCATGTCCGCCCAGCACCTCGCCCAGATATTCGCAGATCGCGAGGCTTTCGGCGATGCAGCGACCGTCGTCGAGCTCGAGCAACGGGGTGTGCCCGAGCGGACTTTTGGCACGGAAACCGGGCTGGCGGTTCTCGGCCGTCATGATGTCGACGAACCGGTGATCGACCGCGATTCCGGTCTCGGCGAGATACATCAGCACCACGCGCGGATTGGGGCCGAGCGACTGGTAGAGCTTCATCGCGCGCGGCCTAGAACTGGACGCGCTTGGTGAAACCGCCATCGATGACGAGATGCGCGCCGGTCATGTACGGACAGGCGGGCGAGGCCATGAACACGATACCCTTCGCGACCTCCTCGGGCTCGCCGAAGCGCCCCATCGGCATCTGCGCGAGCGTGGCTTCATAGAGCGGCGGCACCGCCGACCTGATCGTCTCCCAATTGCCGCCGGGATAATAGATCGCGCCGGGCGAGACGATATTGACGCGGATATTCTGCGCCGCGAGCGCCTGGCTCAGCTGCGAACCATAGGTGATCAGCGCCGCCTTGAGTGCGTTGAACGCCTGCGGAACGATGAAGGTCTCGACCGCCGCGGTCGACGACATGAAGATGATCGATCCCGACCCCGACGCCGCCAGCGCCTCGGTCAGCACCTCGACCCCGTGCACCGCGCCCATGATATCCATGTCGAGTCCGCGCTGCCAGTCGCCCGTCGCGCCCTGCCCCGACGAGCTCGCGGTGTGGATGAAGATGTCGCAGCCGCCGAGCGCATCGCGCGCCTTTTCCAGCCATTCGCGATAACCGTCGGGATTGCCCGTCATGTCGAACTGTTCGCCCAGCACCTTGCCCGGCCCGGCGGCGTCGATCGCCGCGACCGCCGCCGCGACCTTTTCGGCATCGCGCGAAAAAAACGCCACATCGGCGCCTTCGGCCGCGAAAATCTTGAGCGACGCCAGCCCCAGCCCGTGCGCGCCGCCGTTCATGATGACCTTCTTGCCGGCCAGACCCAGATCCATCGCATCCTCCTCATGTCATTTTGAAGAGGAGACTATCGTGCCCATCAGCACCGCGACATCAGCAAAAATGGGAGCGGCGGCCGGGCTGCCCCGTCCGCCTCCTGCCTCCATTCCAGCCACCGCACCGCAGGAACGGCGAATTGCAACAGATGGTCGGCCAACGACGGGGATGTCGTACGGGTTTGAAGGGCCGACGCCCGCACGATTCGATCGCGACGAGGATTGGTCGCGGCCTTTCGTCGATTTTCGAAAACTGGAGCGGGCGAAGGGATTCGAACCCTCGACCCCAACCTTGGCAAGGTTGTGCTCTACCCCTGAGCTACGCCCGCTCTGGCGGCTGGAAACGGGTGGTTCCCAGCGGGTGAGGCGGGCGATTAGCACCGGCTTTCGGAGTCGGCAAGCCCTGTTTGTGCATTTTCTCGAAGGGTTGGCATATCGGCCGGAATTCCCACATAAGCAGGCGACAAAAAGAGCTTTCCGGCCCGCGCCGGAAGCGCCCACCTCAACAGGAGCAACCAACCCGTGGCCACTCTGGGTCTGAACCCGCAGGAAAAGGAAGCCGTCGAAGCCTTCCGTCGCGATGTCGTCGAACCGTCGATGACCAAGATCGTCATCCTCGATTTCTGGGCCGAATGGTGCGGGCCGTGCAAGCAGCTCGCCCCCGTGCTCGAAAAGGTCGCGGCCGATTATGCCGACAAGGGCGTCGTGCTCGCGAAGATCGACGTCGATGCGAATCGCTTCATCGCGGGCCAGTTCCAGGTCCAGTCGATCCCGACCGTCTATGCCATCTTCCAGGGCCAGCCGGTCGCGAACCTGACCAATGCGCGCAGCGAGAGCCAGCTCAAGGCGATGCTCGACCAGTTGCTCGCGCAACTGCCCGTCGAAAGCGAGGCCAGCGCGCGCGCGGTCGAGATCGCACCGCTGCTCGAAATGGGCGAATCGGTGCTCGCCGAAGGCGACGGCCCGCGCGCGGCGGGCATCTTTGGCCAGATCGTCGAGATCGCGCCCGACAATGCCGCGGCGCACGGCGGCCTGATTCGCGCGATGCTGCTCGCCGGCGACACCGAAGGCGCGCAGGCGGTGCTCGACGCGCTGCCCCCCGAGATGGCGAACGATGCCGCGATCGCGCAGGCGAAGAGCGCGCTCGCGCTCGCCGCCGACGCCCCCGATGCGGGCGAACTGGCGGGGTTCGAAGCCGCGGTCGCCGCGAATCCCGACGATCATCAGGCGCGGCTCGACCTTGCCGCGGCACAGATCGGTGCCGGCCAGCGCGACGCCGCGGCGGACAATCTGCTCCATATCGTCGCGGCCGACCGCGAGTGGAACGACGGCGCCGCACGCGCCAAGCTGCTGTCGCTGTTCGAGGCGGTGGGGCTGGAGGATCCGTGGGTCGCGGCCCAGCGCCGCCGCCTGTCGCTGATCCTGTTCGGCTGATGACCGAAGACGCGCCCCTGACCATCCAGCGGATCGCGATCTTTCCGCTGCCCGGCGCGGTGCTGTTCCCGGGGCTGCATCTGCCGCTGCATATCTTCGAGCCGCGCTATCGGGCGATGGTGCAGGAGGTGCTCGCGCGCGACCGGCAGATCGGGATGATCCAGCCGCGCGTGCTGGCGGGCGAGGAGGATCGCGAACCGCCGGCGCTTTACGACATCGGCTGCATCGGCAAGATCGTCGACATCGAAGCGCTCGACGACGGGCGTTTCAATCTGGTGCTGGAGGGAACCGCGCGCTTTCGCGTGCGCCGCGAACTCGACGTCACGACGCCCTTTCGCCAGGTCGAGGCCGAAATCGCCCCCGAGCGCGAGGATGCAGCGGTGCTGTCGGGAATCGAGCGCGCCAGCCTCGAACGCGAAGCGAAGCGCTTTGCCGAACGGCAGGGTTATGTCGTCGACTGGAACGCGGTCGGACAGCTCGACGATGCGACGCTGGTCAACGGAATCGCGCAGGTCGCCCCCTTCGACGCGGCGGCGAAACAGGCGCTGCTCGAGGCGGCCTCGATCGACGCGCGCGCCGAACTGGTCGTGCAGATGATGCAGTTTTTCGGCCGCTTCGACGGCGACGATGGGCGCGCGACGCTCCAGTGACCGGGCAATGACCCGAAGCCGCGCCGCGGCGGAGGTCGCGGTTCGGCTCTAGAGCATCGAGCGTTAAATTCGCATCATCCCTCAGGCCCGTTTGTGCTGAGCCCTTCGACTGCCTTGCAGGCGCTCAGGAGAGCCTTGTCGAAGCACCGTTCTTCTTCCTTCGCCGTTGAAAGAAAGGACGGCCCCCTTCGACTGCCTGCAAAGGCAGGCGCTCAGGACAGGCTTCGACAGGCTCAGGGCGAACGGTTCATATTAAACGCACGCCGCTCTAGATTTCCGCGCCGGCGAGCAGCCGCGGCAGGTCGCCGGCCTCGCCGCGCGCTTCGTCCATGAAGAAGCGCTTGAGCATCGGCAGCCGCTGCACCGCGCCGAGCCCGGCGCGGCGCACCGCCGACGCGGTCCGGCCCGGGATGCCGAAGAGGCGGGTGAGCCCGTCGGTCGCGAGGCTGACCATCAGATTGTCGAGCCCGCGCCAGCGCTGGTAGCGCGCGAGCAGCGCCGCATCGCCGAGGTCGAGCCCGAACCGCGCGCCGTCGACGAGCACCTCGGTCAGCGCCGCGACATCGCGCAGCCCGAGGTTGAGCCCCTGTCCGGCGATCGGATGGATGCCGTGCGCCGCATCGCCGACCAGCACGATGCGGTCGGTCACGATCTTCGCGCTGTGATGGAAACCGAGCGGATAGGTCATGCGCGGCGCGACCAGCTCCATCGCGCCGAGAATCCCGCCCGCGCGCTTTTCGAGTTCGGCGACGAACCCGCGGTCGCCGAGCTTGGCGAAGGCCGGACCTTCCTTTTCGCTCACCGTCCAGACGAAGGCCGAACGATGCCGCCCCTGTTCGTCGTCGACGAGCGGGAGCAGCGCGAAGGGACCCGCGGGGAAGAAAATCTCGTGCGCGACATGGCCGTGCGGCCTTTCGTGCGCGACCGCGCCGATCATCGCATGATGATGGTACGACCAGCCCGCGATCGTGAAGCCTGCCGCGTCGCGCGTCGGCGAGCGACGCCCCTCGGCGACGATCAGCAGCGGCGCGGCGAGCCGCGTGCCGTCGGCGAGCGTCAGCGTGACGCCATGCGCATCGACCCGCCGGTCGGTGACCTTGGCCGGCGCGATCAGGTTGATCAGCGGCGCGTCGGCCAGCGCGTCGCGCAGCGCGATGCGAAGCTGGCGGTTTTCGACCATCGTGCCGAGCGGCGGCGCGTCTTCGGCGGTTTCGAAATCAAGTTCGCCCGTCTGCCCGCCATCGCTGACCTTGATCGCGCGAATCGGGCAGCCATGGCCCGCGAGCCGGCCCGCGATGCCGATCACGTCGAACATCTGCCAGACCGCGCTGGCGATGGCGGAGGCACGCCCGTCGAAACCGGGGGCGATCGTCGAGACCGGGTCGGCGGGGTCGACGATGATGCTGGACAGGCCGTGGTGCGCGAGCGCAAGGGCAAGCGTCTGCCCGACAAGGCCGCCGCCGGAGATCAGGACGTCGCTGCGCTGGATATCGCTCATATCGCGGCCCTAGACCATTTTCCCGGTCGAAGGGAAGACGTTCCCGATCGTCGCCGAGGACGGGACCGGCATGACGAAACGGCCATGTCCATCGACGCCAGACCTTCAGCCAGCGGCCCCCCGAAAAAGCGCTGTCCTATATTATTTCGGTCGAATAGCGTCGCCCCATGTTGCATCGCGCTTGCCCCTTGTTTCGCACCACGCCCTGGACGGCGCGCCTCGCCGCGAACGGCAAGGCAGAGCCGGAAGAGGGGGCAGAAGAGGGGCCAGAAGATGGGCCAGAAGATGGGTACGTAGCGTGACCTTTGTGACCTTCGGAATGATGTGGCGCGCTCCGATGGACTGCCGAGGTCTGCTTGACGGCGAGTCACCCCCACGTGCATATCGCCTTGGTTAATCCAGAGGGGATCGATTTCAGCATGGCCAGCCGCAAGCCCGTCGCCGCGAAGGCCGATTGGCGAACCCTTTTCCGGGCGAGCATCGCGCGGTCGCTCGTCATCGCCGCGGCGGTGGCGCTCGGCGCCTTCACGCTGTTCCTCACACTCGCGCTGCTGACCCACGACGGCACCGACGCTGCGATCCACACGGCCGCCGGCGGCGCGCCCGCCAACTGGATGGGCGGCGCCGGCGCGTGGTTCGCCGACCTGTTGCTGTTCGTCGGCGGGGTGCCGGTCGCGCTGCTCCTGCCGCTGCTCGGCGTGATCGCGTGGCGGCTCTGGACCACCGAACCCCAACCCTATTGGAAGCGCCAGCTCGCCTTCGCCTTCGGCGGCGTGCTGCTCGTCGGGCTCGGCGCGCAGCTCTGGGCCTCCGACAGCAATGCCGCGCTGCCCGCGGGGCTCGGCGGGATCATCGCGCTCGTCGTCGGTGGCGCGATCGACCCGCTGTTCGACCGCGCCGGCGAGCCCGCCGCGGCGCTGATCCGCGTCGCGGCGATCCTGCTGCTCATCGGCGTCGGGCTGTGGTTCGCGTGGCGCGCGCTGCGGCTCGGGCCCGGCTGGTGGACGCGCCTCCGGCTTCCCGCCGCCGAGCGCGGGCGCGTCCTTGCCCCGCCCCCGGCGCCCGCCGCGCCCAGGGACGAGAAGGCGCCATCGCTGATGGGCCGCGTCATCCGCCCGCGCGCCCGCGCCGAGCCGAGCGACCGCGCACCGCCCGAGATCGCCGATCCCGCCGAGCGGGCCGCGCCGTCGAAGCCGCGCCCCAAGCCGCAGACCGAGCTGTTCACCAATTACCAGATGCCGTCGATCGACCTGCTCGCACCGCCGCCGCCGGCGCCGACCGGACAGATCGACAAGGCCGGGCTCGAACGCAACGCGCGCCTGCTCGAATCGGTGCTCGAGGATTTCCAGGTCAAGGGCGTGATCACCGCGGTGCGCCCCGGCCCCGTCGTGACGATGTACGAACTCGAACCCGCGCCGGGCACCAAGGCGAGCCGCGTGTCGAACCTTGCCGACGATATCGCGCGCAACATGTCGGCGCTGTCGGCGCGCATCGCACCGATCCCGGGGCGCACCGTGATCGGCATCGAACTGCCCAACGCGGTCCGCGAATCGGTCGTCCTGTCCGAAATGATCGGCAGCGCGCTGTTCCAGGAACAGACCGGCGCGCTCCCAATCATCCTCGGCAAGAATATCAGCGGCGACCCGGTCATCGCCGACCTTGCGCCGATGCCGCACCTCCTGATCGCGGGCACCACCGGTTCGGGCAAGTCGGTCGGGCTCAACGCGATGATCCTGTCGCTGCTCTATCGCCTCGGTCCCGACCAGGTGAAGATGATCATGATCGATCCCAAGATGCTGGAACTCAGCGTCTATGACGGCATTCCGCACCTGCTCGCCCCCGTGGTGACCGAGCCCAAGAAGGCGATTCGCGCGCTCAAATGGGCGGTCGAGCAGATGGAGGACCGCTACCGGATGATGTCGTCGCTGTCGGTGCGCAACCTCGCCGGCTACAACGACAAGGTCCGCGGCGCGCTCGCCAAGGGCAAGTCGCTCGGACGCCGCGTCCAGACGGGCTACGACCCCGATACCGGCCAGCCGGTCTATGAGGAGGAGACGCTCGACTATCAGCCGCTGCCGCAGATCGTCGTGGTGGTCGACGAGCTCGCCGACCTGATGATGACCGCGGGCAAGGAGGTCGAATTCCTGATCCAGCGGCTCGCGCAAAAGGCGCGCGCGGCGGGCATCCACCTGATCCTCGCGACGCAGCGCCCGTCGGTCGACGTCATCACCGGCGTCATCAAGGCGAACCTGCCGACGCGCATCAGCTTCAACGTCACGTCGAAGATCGACAGCCGCACGATCCTGGGCGAGGCGGGGGCGGAGCAGCTGCTCGGCAAGGGCGACATGCTCTACGTCCCCGGCGGCAAGCAGATCACGCGCATCCATGGCCCCTTCGTCTCGGACGACGAGGTGCGCCTCGTTGCCGATCATTGGCGCGGCCAGGGCCAGCCCGACTATATCGAGAGCGTGACCGAGGAACCCGAAGACGGCGGCTTTGCGATGGAAGGCGCCCCCGCGGGCGGCGACAGCGCCGAGGACCGCATCTATGCCAAGGCGTGCCAGATCGTCGTCGAGAGCCAGAAGGCGTCGACGAGCTGGCTGCAACGCCAGCTCCGCATCGGTTACAACAGCGCGGCGCGGCTGATCGAGCGCATGGAGGAAGAAGGCCTCGTCAGCCCGCCCAATCATGTCGGCCGCCGCGACGTGCTGACCGACCAATATGGGCAACAGCGCTGAACGGAGCAGCGGAACCAAAGCCCGCCTCGCGACTTGAACAGCATCTAACGGCCGGGTTCACGGCGGGTTCAACGCTCCGCTGGCAGGGCTTCGGCCACCGATGGAACAGAATGAGAGCCTTATGACCCTGACCTTCCCCCGCCTGACGCTGACGCGCGCCGCCGCGCTGGCGCTCGTCCCAGCCGCCGCCGCGGTGCTGGCGGCCGGCGCGCCGGCGATCGCCCAGTCGGCGAATACGCTGACGTCGGTGCAATCGCACCTCAAGGCAACAAGCTCGATGACCGCCGACTTCGTCCAGACCGACCGCAACGGCCAGCGCCTGTCGGGCCAGCTGACTCTGAAGCGCCCCGGCAAGATCCGTTTCCAATATCAGAAGGGCGTGCCGTTGCTGATCGTCGGCGACGGCAGCGCGCTGACGATGATCGATTACGAGGTCAAGCAGGTGCAGCGCTGGCCGGTGAAGAACTCCCCGCTCGGCGCGCTGCTCGATCCCGATCGCGATCTGACCAAATATGCCAGGGTCGTGCCGACCGGCAGCGACGAGGTGGTGAGCGTCGAGGTCAAGGACCCCAAGCGCCCCGAATATGGCACGATCACCATGGTGTTCGTCCGCGACGGCGCCGCGCCAGCGGGTCTCCGCCTGCGCGGCTGGGTCGCGCTCGATTCGCAGAACAACCGGACGCGCATCGACCTGAGCAACCAGAAATTCAACGTCGCGGTCGCCGAATCGGCGTTCAAATGGACCGATCCGCGGCCGCGCCAGCGGGGGCGCGGCGGCTGACGCCGCCCGCCCGAACCGCCGCAATATCCGGCGCCGGATCCCGCTCCGCGGATTCGGCGCCTTTTTTTCGGACCAACCGTCGTTCAGCATCGACGAACTGCAAAAGCCGCCAAAAGCCCGGCATTTTCGTTCAGCTTGGCGACAGGGAAAGGCGTCTATTTGGGTTCTCGAAGGCGCCAACACGGCCCCCGGTTCTGGGTTTCCCCCTGTTGCCCCAACCGGACTGCCCGGCACCTTCATCAAGAGCGTGACGAACGCTGACCTTGAACCCCCGTTCCACCGCCCCTGGAACGGGGGTTTAATTTTGGAAGGGCCCGCGGGCGTTGCGCGCGTGCGCGCGCGCCGATAGAGCCACCGCATGACAAGCATCAGCATCGCGTCCTGGAACATCAACAGCGTCCGCGCCCGCATCGGCATCGTCGAAAAATTCCTGCGCGAGGAAGCTCCCGACGTGTTGTGCCTGCAGGAAACCAAGGTCGAATGCGGCCTGTTCCCGCCCGAGATGTTCCGCAAGCTGGGGTACGAACATATCGTCACCCACGGCCAGCGCATGCATCATGGCGTCGCGATCGTCAGCAGGCTGCCGCTCGACGAAGTGCGCAAATATGACTGGCAGGCGAACGGCGAGGCGCGCCATATCGGCGTAACGCTGCCCGGCGGCGTACGGCTCGACAATGTCTATATCCCCGCCGGCGGCGACGTCGCCGACCGCGAGATCAACCCCAAGTTCGGCCAGAAGCTCGATTTCTATGCCCGGATGACCGAATGGTCGGGCGCGCTCGACCAGCCGACGATCCTGACCGGCGATTTCAACGTCGCACCGCTCGAAAGCGATGTGTGGAACCACAAGGCGCTGCTCGACGTGGTCAGCCACACGCCGATCGAGGTCGAAACGCTGGCGAAGCTGCAGGCGGCGTCCAACTGGGTCGATCTCGGCCGCCACTTCATCGCCGCTCCGGCCCCGCTCTACACCTGGTGGAGCTATCGCGCCAAAGACTGGGAAGCGTCGAACCGCGGCCGCCGGCTCGACCATATGTGGGTGACCCCCGACCTGCTCGCCAACGCGGTGTCGCACCGCGTCGTCCAGCCGGCGCGGAGCTGGGAACGGCCGTCGGACCATATCCCGCTGATCACCGAGTTCGCCTTTTGAGCGACGCAGCGACCGGCGCCGGCGCACGCCAGGCGGCGCGCGCGATCGACGCACTGCGCCGCGGCTGGCCGGTGCGCGTCGCGGGCACCGACGGCGCGCTCGATCTGCTCGCGATCGAAAGCGCGGGCGACGCGGCGCTGGCCGCTTTCGGCAGCGGCGATGTGCTGCTGTCGGGCGAGCGTGCGGTGACGCTCAAGCTCACCAACCAGCGCGCCGCGGCCACGGCGGGCCCGGTGCGGCTGGCCGACGCCGCGGCAAGCACGGCCGCAGCGCTGGCGATCGCCGACCCCGCGCTCGACCTCGCCAATCCGCTCAAAGGCCCGTTCCGGACGATTGCGACCGGCGGCGACAATGCCGCCGCGGCAGCGATGACGATGGCACGCCACGCCGGACTGCTCCCCGCATTCTTCGTGCGCGCGGCGGCCGGCGACGCCGAGACCGTGTGCGTGGCGGCCGACGTTGCGGCGCTGCTCGATCCGGCACGGCTGCACATCGCGGCGCGCGCACGGCTGCCCGTCGCGGCGAGCGAAACGGCCGAAATCATTGCCTTTCGTACCCCCGAGGAGGCCTCGGATCATGTCGCGCTGGTCATCGGAAAGCGCGATGCCAACCCTCCGGTCGTGCGGCTGCACAGCGAATGCCTGACCGGCGACGTGCTCGGCAGTTTGAAATGCGACTGCGGACCGCAGCTCCACGCCGCGCTGCACGCGATGGCCGGAGCGCCGTGGGGGGTGCTGCTCTACCTCCGTCAGGAAGGGCGCGGGATCGGGCTGGTCAACAAGCTGCGCGCCTATGCGCTGCAGGACCAGGGGTACGACACGGTCGACGCCAACCTCCGGCTCGGCTTCCCCGTCGAGGCGCGCGATTTCGCGATCGCCGCGCGGATGCTCGACCTGCTGAACGTGCCGCGCATCCAGCTGATGACGAACAATCCTGAAAAGGTCGCGCGGCTGGAGAAAGAGGGCGTCGAGGTCGTCGAGCGCATCCCGCTGGCGCTGCCGACGAACCAGTATAACGAACAATATCTCGCAACGAAGCGCGACCGGACCGGACACCAGCTTTGACCGCGATGCATTCGCGATCACACAAAGCCACGAAATAGCAAAAACCTCTGCAATCCGTTCGCCCTGAGCTTGCCGAAGAGCCGTTCCTTCCTTGCGGCGTTGCAAGAAAGGACGGCGCGTCGACAAGCGCGGCACGAACGGATCAGAGAGGCTTCTTCGTGTCTTTGTGCCTTCGTGCGAAACTCGTTAGTGCACGAACCTTGCCACCACGTCGCGATAGCTGCGGCTGACCTTCACCTGCGCGCCCGACCCCAGCACGAGGAAGCATTCGCCGTTGGTGTGCGGTTTCACCTGCTTCACTTGCGACAGGTTGACGATCGTCGAGCGATGAACGCGCTGGAAGTTGCGCGGATCGAGCCGCTTTTCCAGATCCTTCATCGTCTCGCGCAGGATCAGGCTGTTGTCGGCGGTATAGATGCACATATAGTCGCCGGCGGCGTCGATGCGTTCGATGCTGTCGACGTCAACGCGGAAAATCTGCCCGCGATCCTTGATGTTGATCATCTTTTCATAGCGGTCGGCGGCGTGCGCGTCGGGCATCGTCTCACCATCGAATTCCTCGGCGGCGTCGGGGGCGACTTCGGCGAGCACTGTCTTGAGGCGCTCGACCTCGGCCGCGCCCCGCTTTTCGGCGAGGCGCTGGCGGACGCGGTCGAGCGCGTCGGCGAGCCGCTCTGGCTCGACCGGCTTGACCAGATAATCGACCGCCTGCGCCTCGAAGGCGCGGATCGCATGGTCCGAATAGGCGGTGACGAACACCACCAGCGGGGGTTCAACCTCCATCAGCCCCTGGATCACCGAAAAGCCGTCGAACCCCGGCATCTGGATGTCGAGGAAAACAAGGTCGGGCTTGTGCGTCTTGATCTTGCGAATGGCCTCGCGGCCGTTGAGTGCGGTGTCGACGACCTCGACATCGCTGTGCGCTTCGAGCCTGAGTTGCAGGCCCTGGGTCGCCAATTTTTCATCATCCACCAGGATGGTTCTGATCGTCATGTGCGTTCGGTTCCAATCGTCATATGCCCGTCGGGCTGAAACGGAAACTCGATCACCACCGTGAACCCGCCCTCAGCGCCCGCCTGGGCGTCGAACCGGTGCTGGTCGCCGAAAGCCTGCGCCAGCCGGTCCCTGATATTGGCTAAACCCACGCCGGTCGATTCCGTTGCAAAGCCGGTGGTGGGGTCCGTGCGCTCCCCTGACAATCCCGATCCGGTGTCGGACACGGTGATCCGGACATTTTGACCGGCCAGCTGTGCGGAAATCGTGATATCGGCGCCGTCTTCCTGCGGCGTCACCGCATATTTGATCGCATTTTCGATCAGCGGCTGAAGCAGCAACGACGGCAGCCGCGCGCGCGCCACCGCCGGATCGATCGCGAAATGCGGGCGCAGCCGATCCTCGAAGCGCATCTTTTCGATGTCGAGATAGAGCTTCAGCGTCTCGATCTCCTGCGCCAGCGTCACCTGCGCGGTCGGCTCGTTGGCGAGCGTGTAGCGGAGGAACGCCGACAGTCGCGACAGCATCGCATTGGCGGGCTCGGACTGTTTGAGCAGCACCAAGGTCGAGATGCTGTTGAGCGTGTTGAACAGAAAATGCGGGTTGAGCTGGTAACGCAGCATCGCGAGCTGCGCCGAAGCCGCCTGCGCCTCGAGCCGCAGCACACGGTCATTCTGTTCCTCGAGCTGGAGGAAATAGTTGATCGCGAAATAGAGCGCCGACCAGGCGGCGATCGACGAGGCGTCGATATAGACCGCGCCGAGCAACAGGCTGGTGAACCCCGTCTCGCTCGCCGGGTTGAGGATCTGCGCCACCCATGCGTCGATGAACGCCCAGAGCGCGGTCGCGATGCCCGCCAGCGCCAGGCTGACGCCCCACATCACCAGCGGCCGCCGGTTGATCAGCGTCCGGTAGCAGACCGCGAGGATCAGCGTCAGCGAAAAGCCGGTGATCGCCGAAACGATCGGCTGGACGAGGAAGGTCAGCGACTGGCCATTGGCAAAGCCCGACACCCCGCGCAAACCGAGCCAGCCGAGCCAGCCGAGGATCTGGAGGTTCCAGAAAGCCCGGACCTTGTTGTCGAAAAAGGGCTCGGGCGACGAGAGGCCGAACAGCGGCATCGGCCCGGACTGCGTCCGTGGCCGGGCGGCGGTCAGCGGCATCGTCGAAGCGGATGGGGCGAGAGACGAAGCCACGCCCGGCGGCTCATTCGGCGGCAACCGGCGTCATCCGTTCGTCGGCGCGCGTCCGCGCCTGCCCCAGCGGCTGGAGTTCGGAGCGATGCTTCCACACCAGTTCCTTGTAACCGAGCGCGCGGCCATCGTGCGCCGTGATGGTCACGGGGCCGATCGGCTGTTCGTCGCAAATGTCGACAAGCACCGGGGTCGACGGCACGCCGGCGCCCCATTTTTCGCCCCACTGGCGCAGCGCGATCATCGCCGGGAGCAGTTCGAGCCCCTTTTCGGTAAGCTCGTAATGCACCTTGCGCCGGTCCTCGGCCATCACTTCGCGCGCCATGATGCCATGGTCGACAAGCCGCGACAGCCGGTTCGACAGGATGTTCCGCGCGATGCCGAGTTCCTGCTGAAACTCCTCGAAATGATGCACGCCGTTGAAGGCGGCGCGCAGGATCATGAACGACCAGCGCTCGCCCATCGCCTCGAGCGCGAGCGGCAGCGCGCAATTGTCCCCGTACAGAAGGTTAAGCGGTTCGCGTAATTTTGCCATGGCCCAGCCCTAACGTAAAATGAGTCCCCGCACAAAAAATATGTGATCTGAGTTGCATTTTGCAACCATCTAACTAGATCGCCTTTTTGCAGCCCTCGCGGCGGCGCAAAAAGGAGGCCTCCCCATGTTCGATCTTTCTTCACCGGCACGCATTCTGCCGCTGTTCGGCGCGGCGTGCGTCGCGCTCGGCGCACTCGCACCGGTCGCCGCCAGCGCGGCGGGCGGCGCCTATTACCGCGCCGAGCTCGCCAGCCCCGCCGCCAAGGATCGCTTCGTCTCGCGCGGGGTCGTCTGGACCTGCACGGGCACGAGCTGCGTCGCGGCGCGCGGCACCAGCCGCCCCGCGATCATGTGCTCGACGCTCGCGAAGGATGCCGGCGAGGTGAAGGCCTTCGTCGCGGACGGCAAGCCGCTCGAGGCCGACGCACTCGCGCGGTGCAACGGCGCCGGCTGACCGCGCAGGCAGCGCAGCCTTTCGCTGCCTGGCCTTCACGCTGACGGTCGGGCGACGTTCCGCGGCAGGCCGCGGCCGTCACGCCATGGTGCGCGACGCCAGCATGTCGACCAGTCGCGCCTCGAGCAAGCCGAGCTGGTGCCCGCGCGTCAGGTCGCGCGGCGCCGCCGCCCGGCTCTCGCACCCCTCGGCGGCGAGCCGTGCGAGAAAGTTCGCGATTTCCTCTTCGTCGATGCTGGCGATGCCGAGGCCGTAACGCGTGATGACGCGGCCCGAATCGGACTCGCTATTGGCCAGCGCGACGATCGGCCGCCCCGAACCCGCATATTCGAACAGCTTGCCCGGGAGCAGCGTGTCCTCCCAAGGGTCGGTGCCGACCACGAGGATCAGCGCATCCGCCTCGGCCTGCGCGCGCAACGCCGCATCGCGCGGCACCCGGCCGCGATCGGCGATGGCGAGACCCGGAAACTCCGCCGCAAGCTGGAGCACGATCTCGGGCTCCGAGCCGTAGAAATCGATGCTCACCGGCAAACCCAGCCGCTGCGCAGCACGCAGCAGCGGCCTCGTATCGCGCCGTTCGCCGTACAGGATGCCCGTATAGGCGAGCCGCAGTCCGGCCGGGTTGCGCCGATAGGGGGTGGCTGCCGCGGGCCGCGCATCGACGCCGTTCATGACCGTCGCGACCCGGTCCGAAAGATCGGGGTAGAGGGTCCGGTAGTGGGCGCTCATCCCTTCGCTCACCGACACGACGAGATCGGCTGCGGAGAGCGTGGCGGCTTCGTGCCGGCGATCGAGCGAGGTGTAGAAGGGCGCCGTCCACTTGTACGGATTGCCCGCCCAGATGTCGCGATTGTCGGCAACGAACAGCGCCCCCGCCGCGCGCGCGACATCGCGCGCCGCGCCGTGGACCGAAAAGGGCAGCGCGGTCGACAGGACGACGTCGGGCGGAGGCAGCCCGGCGAGGAGCGCGAGCCCGCGTCGCCGCATCGCACGCGCGACCGGCCTGATATTGTCGGGCCAGGCGAGCAGGCGCAGCGTCGTGGTGAGCCGCTGAGCGGCGACCCCGCGCTCGGCCTTGAAGCTCGACCGGCGCGTGAGCCAGCCGTCGGGAACATAATGAACGTCGAAGCCGGTCAGGTCGGCCTCAAAACTGGGCGGGACCGCCTGCGCCGCGCCAGCGACGACCGTGACGCGCCACCCCCGCACCGCAAAGTGGCGCGCCATCGCAAGCGGCCGCGACGATCCGACCGCGTTGGCGGGCGGGAACCAATAGCTGAAGATCATCAGATGCCTGGACGCGTCACGCGGCAGCGCCGGGTCGAGCCCGGAACCGGACGAATGCGAATCAGAAGTGTCGGTCCCCATCGTCTTCGCTCTAGATGGCACCGCCGACGCTTCCAATCGGCTTTACCATAGTTTGTGACCGACTGGTGCGATCACACGATTTGCATTGCAATATCCGCGGCGGCGACGACATTGGGGATCCATGCTGAGGCAATATGAACTTGTCGAGCGCGTACGCGCCTATGATCCCGACGTCGACGAGGCGCTGCTCAACCGCGCCTATGTCTTCACCGTCCAGAAACACGGCAGCCAGAAGCGCGCATCGGGTGATCCCTATTTCAGCCACCCCGTCGAGGTCGCCGGCATATTGACCGACCTGCACCTCGACAGCGAGACGATCGTCACCGCGCTCCTCCACGACACGCTCGAGGATACGCTGACCACCCCCGAGGAAATCGAACGATTGTTCGGCGCCGACGTCGGCCGGCTGGTCGACGGGGTGACCAAGCTGAGCAAGATCGAGGCGCAGACCGAGAATGAGCGCGCCGCCGAAAATCTGCGCAAATTCCTGCTCGCCATGTCCGACGACATCCGCGTGCTGCTGGTCAAGCTCGCCGACCGGCTCCACAATATGCGGACGCTGCATTTCATCAAGAATCCCGACAAGCGCCGGCGCATCGCGCGCGAGACGATGGACATCTATGCCCCGCTCGCCGAGCGGATCGGCATGTACGAATATATGCGCGAGATGCAGATGCTCGCCTTTCGCGAACTCGAACCCGAAGCGCATGCGACAATCACCGGGCGGCTCGCCAAGCTGACCGCGGGCGGCAAGGACAAGGTCGCTGCTGTCAGCCGCGACTTCAAGGAATTGCTGGCGAAGAACGGGATCGAGGCCGAGGTGTCGGGGCGCGAAAAGCACCCTTATTCGATCTGGCGCAAGATGCAGGAACGTCACGTCAGTTTCGAACAGGTCACCGACATCATCGCGTTCCGCATCATCACGCCGACCGACGCCGACTGCTATGCCGCGCTGGGGCTGATCCACCGCAAGTGGAAGATGGTTCCCGGCCGCTTCAAGGACTATATCTCGACACCGAAGCGCAACGGATACAAGTCGCTCCACACGACGATCATGCACCAGCAGAACATGCGCATCGAAATCCAGATCCGCAGCCTCGCGATGCACCAGCAGTCCGAGTTCGGACTCGCCGCACACTGGGCGTACAAGCAGGGCGGCAGCGGCCCCGACGGGCAGGCGGGGTGGATTCGCGATCTCATCGAAATCCTCGAACAGACGCACGATCCCGAGGAGTTTCTCGAAAACACGCGCATCGCGATGTACCAGGATCGTATCTTCGCCTTCACCCCCAAGGGCAGCCTGCACCAGCTGCCGAAGGGTGCGACCCCGGTCGACTTCGCCTATTCGGTGCATACCAAGCTCGGCGACCGCACCGTCGGCGCCAAGGTCAACGGGCGGCTCGTGCCGCTGCGCACCCAGCTCGCCAACGGCGACACGGTCGAAATCCTGTCGTCGGACAAGCAAACACCGCAGCCCGCCTGGCTCGGTTTCGCGGTCACCGGTAAGGCGCGCGCCGCGATCCGCCGCCACGTCCGCTCGAAGGAAAAGGTCGAACTCGCGGCGCTGGGGCGCAAGTTGTACGACGAAATCGTCGAACGGCTGCCGAACAAGATCGGCGACAAGGCGCGCGCCGCCGCGCGAACGCGGCTGAAGCTGGAGGACGACACGGCGCTTTACGTCGCGATCGGCAAGCGCCGATTGTCCGACAATGCGGTGCTCGAAGCGCTCGTCCCCGGCATCACCGCCGAAATGAAGACCAAACCGGGCAAGCTGGCACAGGGTGCCGCGGTCTCGATCGCCGGACTGACCCCCGGCGTCGCCTACAAGCTGGCGGATTGCTGCCACCCCGTCCCCGGCGATCGCATCGTCGGGCTGGCCCGCGAAGGCGAAGGCATCGAGGTGCACGTCATCGACTGTCCGAGCCTCGCCGACGGCATCGACGCCGACTGGATCGACCTCCGATGGCAGGAGGACAGCGAGGGCGGCAATGCCCGGCTGTGCATCGTCATCCTCAACGAACCGGGCACGCTCGCCGAAATGTCGGGCATTCTCGCCGCCAATATGGCGAACATCACCAATTTGCGCCTGTCGAACCGCGAGGGCGGCTTCCACACCTATGATGTCGTCGTCGAGGTGCGCGACGTCCAGCACGTAATGCGCATCCTGTCGGCGCTGCGCGCGTCGGATTCGGTGGTTCAGGCCGAGCGGCTCTAACCTCCCGGCCGCATCGATCCGTCGGCAAAATCGGCGAGCGCGCAGGCGCCGATCGGCCCCGCGGGGTTGCCGCCGACGATGACGTTGCGGTCGACGTCCTTGACCACCACCGCCCGCGCCGCTGCGACGGCCCCCTCGGCGAGCGTCACGCCGGGGCCGACAAAGGCGTCGGCGGCGACCCAGGCGTTGCGTCCGATCGCGATCGGGGCGGCGGTGAGCGCAAAGCCCGGCGCGTGGATGTCGTGGCTCGCGGTGCAAAGATAGGCGCGCTGGCTGACGACCGACCAGGGGCCGAGCGTCACGCGCGCGACGCAGTAGATTTCGCTACGCGGCCCCACCATACTGCCCTCGCCCATCGCGAAATTCCACGGCGCCCAGATGCGCGCGCTGGGATAGGGCCGCGCGCGCGCGCCGACCTCGGCGCCGAAACGCCGCAACAGGAAGCGCCGCCAACCATGCAGCGGGATCGGACTGGGTCGATAGAGCAGAAGCCAGGCGGCGTTCCAGATCGCGCGGCGCAGCTTGTCGCCAAGGCTGGGGTGGGGAATTACGGCCGGGCGCATTGATCGTCTCGCATCGCCGCCAGCAGTCGCACAGGCCAGCCCGCGAGCCAAGCCCAACATCGGCGGCGGGGCCCGCAGGCTGTCGGATTTGCGGACCCGAGACCTGTCGGCTTGCGACCGGAAGCGGACATTCCGTCCAGTAATCCCGTTCGTGTCGAGCGAAGTCGAGACACCCATCGGGAAAGCGTACCTCGGGGTGTCTCGACTTCGCTCGACACGAACGGGGATAGAAGTTGGTCCGCTTCCCACCCCATTTCTGTCGCTAGCCGCTGTCGCTGGATAGAATGACCGCCAACGACCGGTTGCGGTCAGTCGCTCCTCCCTGTGGCGAAGCCATGGGGAGGGGGACCGCCGCCGCAGGCGGTGGTGGAGGGGCCGCGAGGTCGCGCCTTTCGCCCCTCCGTCAGCGCTTCGCGCTGCCACCTCCCCATCGCTGCGCGACAGGGAGGATATAGATATACGCTAGCGACCGATCCTTGCCGTACCCCGGCGAAAGCCGGGGCCCAGAGCGGAACTACGCAGCGCTGACTTTCTAACGCCTTGGGCCCCGGCTTTCGCAGGGGTACAAACTGAAAGACAACGTCCACTTTCCACCCCATAGCGGACATTCCCCCGACGTTTGGACCGAAGCACGGTTAGTTGTTCGCGCGCCAGCCGCTCTGGTCGACTTCGTCGCGGACCTTGTAGACCAGCCCCTGGCGGTTGAGGAACATCCGCTCCATCTCGGGCCGGGTGAAGGGCCGCGAACCGAGGCGGCCGAACACCGCCATCTGTCCGCCAGTCTCGTCGACCGCGCGGTCGCGATCGAGTCCCTTCGACAGCGCGAGCGCCGGCGAGGGCGTCCTGGCCCAGGCGATCATCTGCGGCGTCGGCCGCGGCGAGAAGCCATAGAGCCCCGGATTGTCCGGGCTGGTCAGCTGGAGCACCTTGATGCCCTGCCGGCCGTCGGCGACATAGGCGAAGAGCGAGGCGTTGGTCGAAGCAACGATGACATCCTCGGCGTCGCTCGGTGCGCCCTCGATCGCGAGACGCGGCCAGACGATCGGCGCCCGCGGCCGCGTCACGTCGACAATCACAAGCCCGTCCTGCTTCGCGGCGACATACATGTATGTTCGCGCGAGATAGAGCTTGCGGGCGTTGGCAAGGCGCACCGTTCCCTCGGGCACCGGGACGGGCCGCGCGAGGTTGGTGACGTCGAACAACTTCACCCCCTCGGCGTCGGTGACCCACAAATAGCGGAACTGCACCGCGCTCGCGCGCGCATCGCTGAGCGGAAGCTGAGCGGTTACCTTCGGCGCGAGCGGATCGGTGAGGTCGAGCACGACGAGTCCGGCGTCGGTGGTGACATAGGCATAGCTGCCCGCGAGCGTGATATGCCGCGCCCCGGCGAGCACATTGCCTTCGTTCCACGTCAGCGCGCGCTTGAACCTGTTGTTGCGGAACTCACCGTCGGCGAGCGTATCGACGTCGACGAGGACCAGGCCTTCGACGCTGTCGGTGATTACCGCGTAGCGATAGATGGCGTGCATCGCCTGTTCGTGGTTCTCGGGGAAATTCTTGACGATATTGTCGTTGCGGCTGACGCTGATCGGCTGCGTCGTCGCGATCGCCATGCAGGTCGCGTTGGTCGTCTTGACATGCGTGCTGTGCCCGAGTCCCGAGAAAGGCGCGCGGACGATACGCTCCGAGAAGCCCTTGTTGCCGATCGAGGCGATGTCATAGACGCGAAAGCCCCCCCTGCCCTCCGCCACGAACATATATTCGCCGCGCTGCTGCAGGCAGTTTACCCGGCCGCTGGTGCCCTGGACGATGTTGGCGAATTCCTCGAGTGCGTGGGTTTCGCCCGAGCCCTTCTTGTCGAAAGTCTTGCCGCGCACCCAGTTCTTGAGCTCGCGGCCATTCTGCTCGACGTGCAGCTTCCAGTAATCGGGATAGGCATATTTCTGCAGATAGCTGCCGATCACCGCCTGCGGCTCGTCCCACTCGGTGACGCGCGTCGCCTGGAAACCGTCCTCCATCCCCGACCAGACGTTGAGGCCGACGAAATTGACGAAATTGGTGCCGAGCAGCAGCAGCTGCGACATGATGGCATTATTGTCATCGGCCGCCGACAAATGGCAGTCGCTGCACTGCTTGGTTTCCTGACGGCGCACCGTGTGCGGGAAATGCGGCGCAAACGCCTGGCTCGAATAGCCCGCCGCCGAGACCGGCGGTTGCTGCACATAGATGCGTTCGCGGTTGATGTTGGTCGACGACAGCACCAGCGCCGACGTCGAGCGGACCGGGGTGATGATCCCGCGCACCTCGCCGTCGGGGCCGGGTTCGCCGGGCTTGGTCAGCTGGTGACGGCCGAGCTGGAACATCTCGTCGCGCGCGACCTGCGGGTTGTACGTCGCGAAGTTGCGCGTTTCCTCACCCTCGAAATGGTGCATGCTCGTCTTCCAGTTCGCCTCGATCGGCAAATGGCAGCCGCCGCAACTCGTCGTCCAGCTGAGATGGCAGGTGAAGCACGTCATCTTGTCGTCACCGTGCGCGCGATCCTCCTTCGCGACGCCGGGACCCCATTCGAACTTGCCGTCCTCGGCCCCGCTGCGCGCCATCAGCTTGGCGCGCGCCGCCTTGGCGTTGAAATGCGGTCCGGGGGTCACCGCCTGTTTGACCAGGCTGACCTGCCATTCGAGCTTCGGGTCGACGATCGAGCGCTGGATCAGCCCGGTGACTTCGCCGTCGTCACCATACTGGAATTCGAAACGGCGACGTCCGTCGGGGTTGCGGAGCAGCGCAAGGTTGGTGCCCTGCGGCCGCGCGGCGACGTTCGAGGTCAGCAGATTGGGCAGCGCGTCGACGGTGCCGTGGCAATCCTTGCAGCCGATCTCGACCGCGTTCGCGACCTCGCCCTGGATATAGCCGTTGCCATGACTGTCCTGCGCGAAATGGCAATCGGCGCACTGCATGCCCTTTTCGGCGTGGATGTCCATCATGTGGACCGCCTTGCCGGGGTTGATCCCCGGCGGCACGAACTTGCCCTCCACCCCCGGCCTGCCGGGATCGGCGCTCGACAGGCACAGGTCGCGCTGCTTGGGGTCACTGTAATGGCTGCAGCTCTTGCGCCATTTTTCGGGATCCTTCGGATCGACGATGTTGGCGGTATCGGTACCATAGGTCGCCATATTGCCGTCGGCGGTCAGCAGATTACCCTCGCGGTCGCGCTTGAAGATGCCGCGGAAGTTCCAGCCATGCCCGTGATAATCGGCGAACTGGGTGTCCTTGTTGCTGTCGTTGACGTCATAGACGTCGCGCAGGAATTCGACATCGGCCCACAGCCCGCGCGCCGACGCACCCTCGGGATTGCGTTCGAGCACCTTGTGGACTTCGGCCGCCGTCGGGTAATGCTGCTGCTTGTATTTCTTCTGATAATCCGCGTCGCTCATCCCCGGCGGGCGCGGCGCGCTGTTGTCCGGTCCCGGCCACATCTGCGGCGCGTCCGATTCATAATCCCACATCGTGTAGCCGAGGTAGGAATTCAGGAAGATGTTCGGCTGGTGCATGTGGCAGGTCATGCACTGCGACGTCGGGATCGAGCGCGTGAAGACATGCTTGATCGGATGCCCCGATTCGAGCCGTTTCGGCTTCGCCTGCGGTCCTGCCTTCGCGTCGGCCGGGTCGATCAGTGCGCCATGCTTGTCGGGATCGGGGGCATGGTTCGCGGTATCGACGTGACCGCCGCCCTTCTTGTCCTTGCCTTTCCCATGATCGTCCCCTTCGGGCTTCCACGCACGGTCCCTGATCGTCGGGTCGACCGTCGCGGTCTCGCCATCACGGCCATAGGCCGAATAGGTCAGGCTGTGGCGCGGCTCGCGATCGTTGGCATAGATGACGTGACACCCCGAGCAGCCCGAATGGCGATAGTCGCCCGGCTGGTCGTTGGTGCCCATGAACCACATCAGCGGATCGTTGAGGCGCGTCTTGTGGATGTTGAGCACGGGGATCGACACGCGCAACCCGGTGCCAGGGCCGCGGTTCGACTGCTTGAGGTCGGGGCGGCCGGGCTCCTCGAGCCGCTGGATGCTGCCCGTCGGGTTGGGTAAGCCGATTTCGGGAAATTGCGTGTTGATGTTGCGCCCGCCGCGCTCGAACACCCGGAAGACATCACCCGGCGGAATCACGCTCCAGCGCGGCAGCGGGTACATCTTGGCGAGCGCGCCGCGCGCGCGTTCCTTATCGGTCAAGATCTTGTCGAACGGGACCTTCGGGTCGCATGCCTTCTTATATTCCTCGGCCGTCATCGAGGTCGTCGGCGACAGGATGCACGCGGGATCGCCGCTGCGCGTATAGGCTTCGCCGAAGATGTAGTTTTTATACGGAACGATGCCATTGTTATACGCCGCGCCGCCCCACAGCATCGCGCCGGTCGACATCAGCGAACGTTCGGCCGCCTCGATCGTTTCGAGATGGCAGGCCCCGCACGCCTCGCGCGCGACGCGATAGTCGCTCGGGTTGACGAAGCGGATATATTCAGGCGCTTCCTTGTTCAGCAACGTGTAGCTGCGCTTGGGGTTCGCCGAACTGTCGCCCCAGCTTTTCGGCAGCGTCGGCTGCGGATGCGCGACCTTCATCGCCGCGCGATTATAGGGGTTGTCGTAACCGAGCTCGGGTTTGCCGAACGCCGCGGGAGACTCGGCGTCGCCGCCGTGGCAGTCGGTGCAACCCAGTTGCACCGCCGGGGTGACGTGCATCGACGGCGCGTCGGTCTGGGTGTGACAGCTGTAGCAGCCCTGCGACTTCGCCATCACCGCCGCCTCGCGCGCCTCGAAGGTCGTACCGGGCTGCTCGCGCGGCGCGGGCGGGCTGAAGCGATAATCGACCTTCACGGGCTTTTCGCCCTCGGCGGCACGCCCGATCGACACGGCAAGGCTCGCGCCCAGCAGGACGAAGGCGAGAAGGGCGAAGAGCTTGCGTAGCGTCATCTAGAAACTCAAAATCAGATTGGCGAGGATCGACACATAGGCGTCCTCGCGCTGCTTGTTTTCGAACAAATCCTTGAACCCCTCGCCGGGCAGCAGAACCGCGGCGCTCAGGCGCCCGACGATATTCTGCGTCGCCTTGGGCCGCCAGATCGTCGCGACCGACAGGTCCCAGCCGATGTCCGTGGGGATCGAACCCTCCATGCGCAGCGCCTGCAGCGAACTGGTGTTCTCGAACCAGAGATGGTTGAGGTTGGTGCTGATGCGGAACTGCGGCGAGAGGTCGAAATCGGCGCCGGCCCCGAGGAAGATCGTGCCGGGGTTGTTGAAATTCGACTGCCCTTCTTCCTTCGACGAGCGCAGCGAATTCAATATGCCGTTGCGCCCGTTGATCGAGATCACGCGCCCGCCGCCCGCAAAGGGAATCGTCTGGCGAATCCAGTAACTCGTGTCGGCGCCGCCGAAGATCGGGTTTTCGAAGATCGCGTCGAAGCCCCCCTCGGTGTTGTTATAGGGGTCGCCGTCGCCGGTCGCGTAGAGCCCCGAGAGACGGAAGCGCATCCAGTCGTGGTCGTAGCTGAGTTCGACCGCCCCGAAGCCCGCGCGAATCTCGGCAGGCTTGCTGGTGAAGAAGCTGTTCCGGTCCTCGCCCAGTGCCGCGTAGAGGCTGGCGGTCAGGTTGATCCGCCCAATGCGCCCGTCGGCGCTGTACCCGAGGTAGACGACGTCATAGGCGCGCCCGCGCAGGTCGCCGAGCAGCGCCGGTCGCACCGGGAAGCCGTTGTGATCGATCTGCACATCGTCCTTTTCGCGATTCATATTATACGTCACGCTGACCTGACTGGTCAGCCCGACGACCGGGAAATCCTGGCGATAGAGATTGCCGGTGAAGATGAAGTCGCTGCGCGGAGTCTGGGTGATATCGTTGAGGCCGCTGTTGGTGTCCTTTTCGAGCCGCCAGAAAGCCGCGAGATTATATTGAAAGCGATTGTTGTCGCGGTTGCCGAACAGGCGAATGCCGAGTTGGCTGTCGTTGAACAGGAAACCGCGGAAATCGCTCTGGAACGGCTGGATACCGACGCGCACCGAATAAAAGTCGTAACGATCCGACGTGTTGCCGAGATGCTTGTCGACGAACAGTTCCTGCACGCCGAGGAAGCTGTCGTAGCGATGGCTCGCCTTTGACGGACGCACGTCGAGCACGCGTCGTTCGGGCACATCGACATAGTTGGCCTGATACGCAAGGGTCAGGCGATATTCGACGTCGGGCGGCTTGAACGCGGTCGATCCCTTGATCAGCGCGAAACCCGCGATGAAGGTCTGCGCCGCAACGAAACTGCGGTTCTTGCCGAACACGTCGAGGCTGCCCGGGCGCGAAGTCGTCTGGACACCGACCGGAATCGGAAAAGTGCGCGGTTCGAACACCGTATCCGACACCGCATTGGCCACGAAGAACCAGTCGTCGCCCTTGAGCCCCAGGAATTTGGGCGTCTTGCAGCGCGCCTCGCCGAGCCGCGCACGACGCTCCTGCTCCTCCTCGGTCGCGATGCAGAGCGCGCGGTCGCCCTTGTAGGTATTCTGGTGATAGGGGTCGAACCAGCGCTCCTTGACCACCCCCAGGCTTTCGATCAGGCGCCAGCGATCGGGAACCGGAAGCTGGTCCTGGATCCCCGGAAAGGCCTCCGGCGGCGGCGGCCGCAGCGCACCGGCATTGTCCTGCGTCAGCCGGTCGGGAAGATCGGGCCGATAACCGGGACGGCGGCGGCCGTCGATGATCTGGGTGATCAGGTCGTCGCTCACCATCTCGCGCCAGTCGACCGGCGGCGGGGGCGGCGTGAGGTCGTCGATCGACGGGTCGGTCGCGGGCGTTTCGGGCGTCGCGGCGGGCGGATCGACGACATCGGGCGCAGCCGCATCACCCGGTGCGCCCTGCGCCGCCAGGCTGGCGATGATCGGCCAAAGGCTGCTCCCCGCAAGGCTCATCGCTTACAATCCGTCGCAGACATTTTGCTGCGCCGTATCGAGGAAGGGCGCGAAGGGGCAGGACACATAGCGCAGCCGCGCGGTGGCACCACCCGCGAGGTTGACCACGACGCGGTCGGCACGGATCGCGGGCGCGGCATTACCGATACCGCCGGCGCGCGCGCCGCCGTTGTGGAGCCCGAGGAAGCTCACCATGTCATCCTGATCGATGCCGTCGCCCGACACACCGATCGCCCCGACCAGCGTGCCGCCGCGATAGATCGGGACCGAACCCGGGAAAATCTGGATCCCGTTGGCGAGGCGCTTGTGCCCCGGCGTGACGTCGGGGACCTGTGTGCATTGCTGCGGCGTGTCGGGGCTCGCCCCGCCGCTGACGACGAAATTGAGGTGCTGGACGATATTCGGTGCGACCAGATCGACCTGCAGCCCGACCGCGAAGGGACTGAACTGCGCCGACTGCTCGACCGACAGCGGCCCCGGCGGCCGCCCGACCTCGCCGTCGGGGAAATAGGGACGCGACAGATTGCCCCCGGAGCGGTCGGCAAAGGCGATCGTGCCGGTGAGCGCTGCGGGATCGCCGAGGAAGGTCCGCGTGCGCTGGACATAGGCCGGAACGTTGGTCACGCCCGGCAACACCGGGGTCGCGAGCAGTTCGGGCGCCGCGTGGCTGCCCGAGAAGAAAGCCGCGGTGCGCGCCTTTTGCAGGCTGACGTCGGTGCCGAAAATCGGGCCGTCGGGCGAGCGGACGATGCCCAATATCTCGCCGCGCGTGTCGACGAGACTGATCGTCGCCTGCATCCGGCTGTCGAGCGGGCGACGGATCTGCGCGCGTGCACGGGAGAGGACGGAGAAGGCTTCCTCCAGCACGGCGCGCACCTCGGCCGCGGTGAGCGGCTGCGCGACCGACGCGCCATCGGTGCCCGCGCGGATCGGGTAGCGCGGATTGCCGCTGCCGTCGGTGAGGACAAAGGCGTCGCGGTTCGAGAATTCGGCTGCGGTGCTCGCACGGATGCCCGACGCCTCGCTGCCATAGACGGTGCCGGCGCGCAGCGTGCCGTCGGTGTAGCCGGTGACTGCAATCAGCGCTCCCTGCACGCCGTTGATCGCACCGAAGCTGGTCTGAAGCGGCGCAAGGTTCGCCGCCGTCGCATCGCTGAAGCGCAGCGCGGTGCCGTCGACGGTGATCCGCTCGGCACGGATCGCCTCGGGTGCGGCGAAATTCTGCGTGCCGGCAAAGGCGATCGCTTCCTCGTCATCGGCGTCGGTGTCGAGGATATTGGGGTCGAAGCCGTAATCGCCGTCCCCCATCACGCCGACGCCGCCGACGACGACGCCATTCTTGTAAAGCGGGAAGCCCCCCGCGTCGGCGGCGAGCCCGAGCGGCGAGCGCTTCGGCCCGATCAGCGCGCCCGTGCCGCCGCCGGGAACGAAGCGCCGCGACAGGTCCGAACAGGGCAGCTGGCTGAACTGCACCCCGAACAAGGGGCCGCTCTCGAGCCCGACGGTGGTCGGCGCGGGGGGGAAATGCTGCTGGACGATCTGGCTCGCGGTACGGCTCGAAAAGGCGTTGCCGCCGCTCGACAGATAGGCCCCGGTGATCGCCTTTGCGATGGCCGCCGCGGCAGCGGGGATGGCCGCGCCCTGCAATCCGATTTCGCTGCCTGTCGGCGCCGGTCCGCCGATGCGGTTGCGGCTCACCACCGCCGTGTCGGGCGCGCCGGTCATCTTGAACACCGCAAGCACATTGCCGACGCGGTCGGTGACCGCGACGATCGACGGCCGGTTGCGCGCACGCGCTTCGCCGACCGCCTGCGCGATCACCTGCTGCACGTCGGCGGCGCTCAGCGATTCGGCGGCGGGCGGCGTGAAGAGCCCGCCGGTGGGAGTCGGCGTCGGGGTCGGCGTCGGGGCGGGGGTGGGCGTGCCGCCCCCACCACCCCCGCCGCCGCATGACGACAGGAGCAGCGCCGCCATGGCGGCGAAAGCGGACGATCGGAAGAGGCGGCTTGCTTTTGTCATATCACTCTCAGCGCAGCGCCCGGATCGCGCGCACCGCGCTGCCCAGCGAGGCCTGGAAATCGGCGGGTTTGTATGCGTTGGGATCCTTCACTGCGGCGTAGGCGCGGTCGATATCAGCGCGGATTCCGGCGGCGGCGCCGACGGTGACACGTCCCGACGAAACCATCGAATTGAGCAGCGTATCGACCCCCATCACCGCCTGCTGCGACCCCGAATAATCGGTGAAACGGTCGCTGATCGCCTTGGCCGAGACCGCGTCGACGAGCGCGAAGGCGTCAGTGCCCGAAAAACTGCGCGCGGCGAAGGCGCCCTTGAGCGCGGTCACCGTCTGCGCAAGCTGGCCGGCGGCCTGCACCGCACTCGTCCGGTCGACCGCCATCGCACGGTGAAAGGCGGCAGTACGCGCGGCAAGCTGGTCGGCAAGTCCGGGCGCCGCGATCCGCGCCGCCGCCGCCAGCATGATCAGATTTTCGTCATTATAGGGCGGCATGCCTTCGGGAATGTCGCGTCCGGGATTGTCCATGCTCGTCTTCACCGGCTTCGCCTGGTCGAAGATACGGCGGTGGCAGCTGTGACAGTCGAGAAAATAGAATTCGGGAAACACGCCTTCGGTGCCGCGCTTCGACTGGAAGAGCGACAGGCTGCGTTCGAGCGCCGCAGCCTGGCCGACCGCCCACATCTGGACATGGTCGGTGCGCGCCTGTCCCGAACCGAATTTGCGCCAGCCATAATCCTCATCCTCCTGGTGGTGCGCCTGAAGCGACGAGAAGAGGTCGAGCTCGAACGAAATGCGCGGATGACCCGCAGCCATGATCCGGTGGGTGACGAACTGTCCCTCGCCCGCGGCACCGAAATGGCAATCGACGCACACCCCGGCGCGCACGACCGGGTCTTCGAGCTTGCGGAGCCCCGCCGACAGGTTGGCGAGATGCTTGCCCCGCATTTCGGCGTCGGGATCGGCATTGGTCCCTACCCCGGCATAATGACTCGCGAGCCAGCCGCCCGCCGGACCGTGGCACGATTCGCAGCCGACCCCGTCGCCCCACATCGACGCGGGTGCGCCCGCGGCAGCGCTGGTGTGGCATCCGACGCATTGCTTCGCGCTCGTCGGGTCGCCGATGCCGAGGTTGCGCGCGATGAAGGCGCTGCGCGCATTGCCCAGCACGGCCTGCGCGCGGCTGTGCGCACCGCCGGGGGTCGACGGTTCCTGCCATTTCATCAGTTCGTCCTGCCGCACGACCGTGCCGTCACCTTCCATCCGGCCGTGGCAGGTCGATCCAGCACAGGAGGCGACGCCGGTGAAGCGCGCCCCCCCCTCGCCCTGCGAGCGCGCGGGCGGGGCGGCAACGAGCGCCGCGGCGGCAAGCGCCGCCAGCATCAGCACGAGCGCGGCAAACGCCGCCCAAGGTCGATCGCCGCGTCCTGAAACCGCGTCGGTCGTCATGCCCAGTCCCCTTTTTCCGGCCTGCGCTTTTGCGCCTTGGGCCGCTTAAACCACCCCGAATGCCAGCATCGCGTCGGCGACTTTTTTGAAGCCCGCGATGTTGGCGCCTTTCACATAGTCGATATAGCCGTCGCCCTGATCGCCATAGGTCAGGCAGCTGGAATGAATGCCGTCCATGATGTCTTTCAGCATCTGTTGCAACTCGCCTTCGCTCCAGCTGCGCCGTCCGCTGTTCTGGCTCATTTCGAGCCCCGACACCGCAACCCCGCCGGCGTTCGCCGCCTTGCCGGGCGCGAACATGATCTTCGCATGTTTGAACGCGTGCACACCGTCGAGGTTGGTGGGCATGTTGGCGCCTTCGCTTACAGCGATGCAGCCATTGGCGATCAGTTCGCGGGCGTCGTCGCCGAGCAGTTCGTTCTGCGTCGCGCAGGGCAGCGCGACGTCGCACTTCACCCCCCATGGCGTCTTGCCCGCGGTAAAGCTCGCGCTTTTGAACTCGGACACATAGTCCTCGATGCGCCCGCGTCGGTGCGTCTTGTGCGCCTTCACCCAGTCGATCTTTTCCTGGGTGATGCCGTCGGGATCGTGGATGAAACCGCCCGAATCGGACAAAGTCAGCACCTTGCCGCCCAATTGGACGATCTTTTCCGCCGCGTGGGTCGCGACATTGCCCGAGCCCGAGATCACCGCGCTCTTGCCGACAAGATCCTGCCCCTTCGCCGCGAGCATGTTGGCGAGGAAATAGACCGCGCCATACCCCGTCGCCTCGGTGCGGATCAGCGAGCCGCCCCATTCGAGCCCCTTGCCGGTGAGCACCCCGGTAAATTCGTTGGTGATGCGCTTGTACTGGCCGAACATATAGCCGATCTCGCGCCCGCCGACGCCGATGTCGCCCGCCGGCACGTCGATGTCGGCGCCGATGTGGCGATAGAGTTCGGTCATGAAGCTCTGGCAGAAGCGCATGATCTCGCGCACGCTCTTGCCCTTGGGGTTGAAGTTCGACCCGCCCTTGCCGCCGCCCATCGGGAGCCCGGTGAGCGCATTCTTGAACGTCTGTTCGAACGCGAGGAACTTGAGCACGCTCTCGGTCACCGAGGGGTGGAAACGGATGCCCCCCTTGTACGGGCCGATCGCATTGTTGTTCTGGACGCGCCACCCGCGCTGGACGCGGATATTGCCGTTGTCGTCCTCCCAGCAGACGCGGAAGGACACGACACGGTCGGGTTCGGCGATGCGCCGCAGGATCTGCTGCGCGTGATATTCTTCCTTGTCGGCGATGAAATCGAAGATGTCTTCGGCGACTTCCTGCACCGCCTGGACGAACTCAGGCTGGCCCGGGTTGCGCTTCGACACACCCTCCATGAACGTCTTGAAATCGACGTGATCCGAAACTGCCATGCACCCCTCCCCTGTTGGCCGGGAAAATTCGGTGCGACCCCTTTCCGCGATTTTGTCATTGACCGACCTCGCCCTTCAAAGGCTACACCATCGTTCGGCAAAGGCAAGAAGCGAGCGCGTGCCCGGCCGATTTTTTCGCGCGCGCACAAGAGGGGCAAAAATGAGCGAGAGCAAGAAGATGGCCGGAGGACTGACGCGGACCAACGGCGCGATATTGATCGCCGCCTTCGTCCTGCTGGCGGGCGCGATCGGCTATACGGTGTGGCGCGATTCCGGCGTCGGCGGCGGCGATCCGGTCGCGGAATCGACGCTGGTCCCGTCGGGCCAGCTCGCCGCGCTCGAGGCGCGGACGAAGGCCGAACCGAACAGCGCCGACGCCTGGATGCAGCTCGGCGCGGCGCGATTCGACCTCGGCGAATTCGCCGGAGCCGTCGCCGCCTATGAAAAGGCGACCGCGCTGTCGTCGGGATCGGCGGGCCTGTGGTCGGCGCTCGGCGAGGCGCGGGTGATGGCGAGCGAACGCGATCCGATGCCCGCCGCGGCGGTTGCGGCGTTCGACAAGGCGATCGCGCTCGACCCCCGCGATCCGCGCGCGCGCTATTTCCTCGCGGTGAAGAAGGATGTTGCGGGCGACCACAAGGGCGCGATCGCCGACTGGTTCGCGCTGCTTGAGGACACGCCGCAGGGCGCGCCATGGGAGGCTGACCTGCGCCGAACGATCGAACAGGTCGGCGCGATCCACAAGATCGAGGTCGCAGGCCGGCTGGCGAAGACGCAGCCGCGCGCGCTGACCGCCGAGGAGATGCCCGTCGCCGCGCGCGGCATCCCGGGCCCGAGCCGCGCCGACATGGAGGCCGCGTCGCAGCTCCCCAAGGGCCAGCAGGACGCGATGATCGAGGGCATGGTGAGCGGGCTCGAAGCCAAGCTCAAGACCAACCCCGCCGACGTCGACCGCTGGATCATGCTGATGCGCAGTCGCATGACGCTGGGCGAGAGCGCGAAGGCCGCGCAGGCGCTGAAGGACGGCATCGCGGCAAATCCGGGCGCCGCACCGCGGCTGCGCGCGCAGGCAAAACTGCTGGGGGTGCCGGGGGCCTAGTTTTTCGGCTCACGCGGGGACGCGGAAGCACGGAGAATCGGCAATCTCCGTTCGCCCTGAGCTTGTCGAAGCCTGTCCTGAGCGCCTGCAAGGCGGTCGAAGGGGGCCGTTCTTTTCTCCGGCGGAGAATGAAGAACGGTGCTTCGACAAGCCCAGCTCAAACGGGATCGGGATAATCTCTTCGCGCCTCAGCGTCTCGGCGCGAACCTCGTCACCCCGCCATCAGCGCCGCATTGCCGCCCGCGGCGGTGATGTCGGTCGAGATCGACTTTTCCTCGGCGAAACGGAACAGATAGTGCGGGCCGCCGGCCTTGGGGCCGGTGCCCGACAGGCCGCGCCCGCCGAAGGGCTGCGAGCCGACGATCGCGCCGATCTGGTTGCGGTTGACATAGACGTTGCCGACCGCCGCGCGCGCCGCGACATGCGCCGCGACCCCGTCGATGCGGGTGTGGACGCCGAGCGTCAGCCCGTAGCCCGAGGCGTTGATCGCGTCGATCAGCGCGTCGAGTTCGCCGCCCTTCCACGTCGCGACATGGAGCACGGGTCCGAAAATCTCGCGCATCAGGTCGGTGACATGATCGAGGCGGACCAGCGCCGGACGCACGAAATGCCCGCCGGCGGGCAGGTCGCCCCCCGCTTCGGCGAGCACGCGCCCCGCGGCGCGCGCTTCGGCGACATAGGTCGCGATATTCGCCTGCGCCTCCTCGTCGATGATCGGCCCGGTGTCGGTGGCGAGCAGCGCCGGATCGCCGACATTCAGTTCGGCCATCGCGCCCGCGACCATCGCGATCATGCCTTCGGCGACATCCTCCTGCACGCAGAGCAGGCGCAGCGCCGAGCAGCGCTGCCCCGCCGACTGGAAGGCCGAGGCGACCGCGTCGCGCGCGACCTGTTCGGGCAACGCGGTCGAATCGACGATCATCGCGTTGGCGCCGCCGGTTTCGGCGATCAATGTCGCGATCGGACCATCGCGCATCGCGAGGCTGCGGTTGATGAGGCGCGCGACCTCGGTCGAGCCGGTGAAGGCGACGCCGATGACGTCCTTGTGGGCGGTCACCGCCGCACCGACCGTCTCGCCGCGGCCGGGAAGATAGTGGAGGACCTCGGCGGGAATGCCCGCCTCATGCAGCAGCTCGACCGCGGCGTGCGCGATCAGCGGGGTCTGCTCGGCGGGCTTGGCGAGCACCGCATTGCCCGCGGCGAGCGCCGCCGACACCTGGCCGAGGAAGATGGCGAGCGGGAAATTCCACGGGCTGATGCAGGCAAAGACGCCCTTGCCCTCGAGCATGAGCTCGTTGCGTTCGCCGGTCGGGCCGGGAAGCGGCAGCGGGTGGGTGAAATGCGCGCGCGCCTGTCCGGCGTAATAGCGCAGGAAATCGACCGCCTCGCGCACCTCGGCAACCGCATCGACGAGCGTCTTGCCCGCCTCGTCGATCGCAAGACCGAGGAACAGCGCATCGCGTTCCTCGAGCAGGTCGGCGGCGCGTTCAAGCCGCTCGGCGCGGAAGGCGCCGCCGGCGAGGCTCCAGTCCTCCTGCACCCTGCGCGCCGCGGCGACCGCGGCATCGACCGCCGCGGCGTCGGCCTCGATCACCGAGCCGACGATCGCGCCGGTCGCGGGGTTCCGCACCGGCTGGGCAAGGCCGTCCAGCGGGCGTCCCGCGACGATCGGCGGCGCCACCGGAGCGGGGCGGCGCGCCTTGGCGATCGCCGCCATCAGCGCTTCGGGGACGCCGGGTTCGCCGAGATCATAGCCGCGCGAATTGCGGCGTTCGGGATCGAGCAGGGTCAGGCCGGTCGCGATCGTCGACGGCCGGCTGGCGATGTCGCGCGGATCGACCGCGAGCTGCTCGGCGGTGACGTCGGGATCTGAAAACTGGTGCACGAAGCTGGAGTTCGCACCATTTTCGAGCAGGCGGCGGACGAGATAGGCGAGCAGGTCGCGGTGGGTGCCGACCGGCGCATAGACGCGCACCGGGCGCGGCGGCGGATAGAGCGCGACGATCGCGTCATGCGCGCCCTCGCCCATGCCGTGCAGCCGCTGCAGCTCGTAATCGGCGCCTGCGAACAGCTCGGCGACGAAGGCGAGCGTCATCGCATTGTGGCTCGCGAAGGCGGGGAAGATCGCATCCTGCGCATCGCGCAAAATCTGCGCGCAGTGCATGTAGTTGAGGTCGGTGTGGTTCTTTGCGGTAAAGACCGGGAAGTCGGCGAGGCCCATGGTCTGCGCGCGCTTGATTTCGGTATCCCAATAGGCGCCCTTGACGAGCCGCATCGACAATTTGACGCCGCGCGCGCGCGCTTTTGCCGCGACCCAGCGGATCACTTCGGGCGCGCGCTTCTGATAGGCCTGGATCACGATGCCGAGCCCGGTCCAGCCGTCGGCGATGCCCGCCTCGATCAGCGCGTCGTAGACGTCCATGTGCGGTTCGAGCCGGTCGCTCTCCTCGGCATCGATCATCAGCGGGATGTTCGCCGCGCGCGCCGCGCGGGCGAGGGTGACGACGTGCGGGATCAGCTCGTCGCGGACCCGCTGCCCCTGCAGATATTCGTAGCGCGGGTGGAGCGCCGAGAGCTTGATCGAGATGCCATGATTGGCGTGCGGATCGCCCGGTTTCGCATGTTTGCCGATACGCGTGATGGCGCCCGCATAGCTTTCGTAATAGCGCCGCGCGTCCTCGGCGGTACGCGCCGCCTCGCCGAGCATGTCGAAGCTTGCGAGTTCGCTCTTGTCCTTGTCGGCGCGCTTGACCGCGGCGTCGATCGTCTGGCCCATCACGAACTGCTGGCCGAGCATCTTCATCGCCGCGAGCGACGCCTGACGAATAACCGGTTCGCCCGAGCGGCGGACCATCGTTTTCAGGAGCGCGAGCGGGTTCGCCTTGCTGCCCATCGCGTCGAGCATCAGCGTCGCCGAACCGAGCGAAAGCCCGCGCGCCGAGAGGGCGACGATCAGCGGGCTGTCCTCGTCCTCGCCCTCGTTCCAGCGGCGTCCGGCGATCTTGTCGCGAATGAGGGCGTTGGCGGTCGCGCTGTCGGGGACGCGGAGCAGCGCCTCGGCGAGGCACATCAGTACGACGCCCTCCTCGGTCGACAGGCGGTAGCGGTTCATCAGCTGGGCGACGAGCGTCTCGCGCTCGCCCGCGGCCTTGGCCTGGCGGATCAGCGCCAGCCCGCGCGCGGTGGTCGCCTCGACGGTGGCGGGCGAACGCGCGAGGTCGGCGCGAAGCGCCGCGACGATTTCGGTTTCGGGGCGGCGGGCGAGGGCGCGGATGGCGGCGCGATCGAGAGGGGCGGTCATGGCGCCGACATAGCATAGCGCGCGAAGTCGATCTGCCCATACTATGCAGGTTCAATATATGTTTTGACCAAATTTTCAGACAATCTTAGTCTGTATACATGAAAAACTCCGCATCAACAGTCGATCTGGATGAGTTCGACCGCAAAATCCTCGCCATATTGGGCCGCGACGGACGGATCACCTACACCGATCTGGCGGCGCAGGTCGGGCTGTCGAAGACCCCGTGCCAGCAGCGCGTGAAGCGGCTGGTCGACAGCGGGCTGATCGTCGGATTCCGCGCGATCGTCGATCCCGCCAAGGTCGGGCTCGACCATGTCGCCTTTGCCGAGGTCAAGCTGTCCGACACGCGCGAAGAGGCGCTGCGCCAGTTCAACGCGGCGGTGCGCCAGATTCCCGAGGTCGAGGAATGCCACATGATCGCGAGCAGCTTCGATTACCTGCTCAAGGTGCGCACCCCCGACATCCGCCGCTACCGCATCGTGCTGGGCGAGAAGATATCGAGCTTGCCGCACGTCGCGAGCACCTCGACCTTCGTCGCGATGGAGACGATATTGGAATCGGCGCGGTAAGAAGTTTCGCACAAAGACGCGAAGACACGAAGAGGATGGTGCGGGCCGATAAGGCCCTATCCGTCACTATCGTCGCGCCCGCCGCACCGTTGAAGAGGAATGCCGCTTCGCGGCAGGGCGCGCCCTCTTTGTGCCTTTGCGTCTTTGCGCGAAACAATCGAGCCGACGCTCGGGCTATAACGCTTCGCGTACGTAATCGACCGATCGCCCGCCGTCACCGAGCCGCGCAGCGCCGAGCAGGCGGTTCCAGTAAGTCTCCGACCCGTCGGCGAGGCGCCATTCGTGGAGGCGGCGCGTGAAGAGCTGAAGGTCGTACTCCTCGCTGATCCCGATCGCGCCGTGCACCGCGTGCGCGGTGGCCGCGACGCGCGCGGCGGCGCGGCTCGCGACCGACTTGGCGGTCGCGGCGGCGGCGAGCAAGGGCGGGAAGGTGCCCGCGCAGCCGAGCTGCGACGCGATGCGCGCGGCGACCATTTCTTCGGCCATCACCGCCATCTGCTGCTGCAGCGCCTGCTGCCTGCCGATCGGCTTGCCGAACTGGATACGTTCGTTGGCGTATGCGGCGGTCATCGCGGTCAGCCGTTCGGCGGCCCCGGCGATCAGCGCCGCGCGCAGGGTCGCGGCGAGCGCGCGCAGGCCGCCCGCGGGCGCGGGAGCGACCGAAGCGGCGAGCGGACCGCAGGCAATGCGCGCGGCAAGGCTGGCGGGCACGCCCGTCGGCTCGCCCTTCGCTTCGGCGAGGTGGAGCGCATCGCCGCGTTCGACCAGCAGATGGTGCACGGTCAGTCCGTGGGGCACGACGACGGGGTCGGCGCCGGCCACCGCGAGCGCGACCGGACCGTCGGGCGCATCGGCGAGCAGCGCGCGCGCGATCATCGTCTCGCCGACCGGCAGCGGCACGGCATGACGGCCGAGCGCCATCCACAGCGGCTGCACCGCGGCGAGCGACAGTCCCGCGCCGCCGCGATCCTCGGGCACCAGCGCGTCGAGGAATCCCGAGTCGGCAAAGGCGCTCCACATCGCGTCGAACGATCCGCCCTGTTCGATCGCGCGCACCGCGGCGGGCGGCGCGACATCCTCGAGCATCCGCTCGAACGGTTCCAGAAATTCGCTCATTATCGCAGCCCCATTCCGCGCGCGATGATCCCGCGCAGCACCTCGCGTGTGCCGCCGCGCAGCGAGAAGCTGGGCGCGACGTGCGTGACGAACATCAGGGTGCGATGGAGTTCGGCATCGACCGCTTCGCCCGGATGCGCCGCGAGGTCGTCGCCGATCGCGACCGGCAATTGCTGTTCGAAGGCGGTGCCGAGGTCCTTGACCAGCGACGCCTCGGTCACCGGGCTCTCGCCGAGCGCGAGCCGCGCGGTGCAGGCGATCGACATCGCGCGCAGCACGCCGAGCCGCGCGGTGAAATCGCCGACGAGTGCCAGCGTCGCCGCGTCATCGCGCTTCACGCGGCGCAGATGCGCGATCCACGCGTCGAGCAGCACGACGCTCGAATAGATGCGCTCGGGCCCGCTGCGCTCGAAGGCGAGTTCGGCGGTGACCTGTTTCCAGCCCTCACCCTCGTTGCCGATCAGCGCATCGTCAGCCAGGTCGACATTGTCGAAGAAAACCTCGGCGAAATGCGCGTCGCCCGCGAGGTCGGTGATCGGGCGGACGGTGACCCCGGGGGCTTTCAGGTCGATGATCAGCTGCGACAGCCCGGCGTGGCGATCCTCGCTGGTGCCCGAGGTGCGGACGAGCGCGATCATATAGTCGCCGTGCATCGCGCCCGTGGTCCATATCTTCTGCCCGTTGACGCGCCAGCCGCTCGCCGTGCGCTCGGCGCGGGTGCGCACGCTCGCAAGGTCCGAGCCCGACCCCGGTTCGCTCATCCCGATGCAGAAGACGAGCTCGCCGCGGCAGATGCGCGGGATGTAGGATTGGCGCTGCGCCTCGCTGCCGTAATTGAGGATCAGCGGTGCGCTCTGGCGGTCAGCGATCCAGTGCGCCGCGACCGGCGCGCCCGCCGACAGCAGTTCCTCGACCACGACGAAGCGCGCGAAGGGGCCGCGTTCCTGCCCGCCATAGGCCTTTGGCAGCGTCAGGCCGAGGAAGCCCGCTTCGCCGAGGCGGCGGCTGAAGGCGGGGTCAAAGCCCGACCAGGAGCGCGCGCGGATGTCGGCGGGCGCGGCGGCGGCGGCTTCGTCGGCGAGCGCGCGAATCGCGGGACGGAGCGCCTCATCTTCCGCGGGCAGACTTGCCAGGGTGAGCGTTTCGAACAGCGGATATCCCCTCGATTGTCTCGATCTTTGCGCACAGCGCCTATGGCGATGCGGCGGCGGCGGCAAGCCGCATTTTGGGCAGGCGTCGCCGCGCCAAAATTGGTTGGACAATTGATCGACCAAATCCGCTTGATATTGTCATACCACTTATGTAGTCCACATGGTCACAACAGAAACCGGGTGAGAGGGACGCGATGCTGCTGCTGAGGACTGGCTTGACCATGGGGGTCGCGCTCGCGGCGATGCAGCCCGCACTCGCACGCGACATCCGCGTCGCCGACCCGGTGCAGTTCAAGGCCGCGGTCAAGGCGGCAAAGCCCGGCGACACGATCATCCTCGCCGACGGCGAGTGGCGCGACGCCCAGCTCGTCTTCACCGGCACCGGCACCGCCGCCAGGCCGATCACGCTGACCGCCGAGACCAAGGGCAAGGTCCTGCTCACCGGCCAGTCGAACCTGCGCCTCGGCGGCCGCCACCTGGTCGTCGCGGGGCTGGTGTTCAAAAACGGATTCAGCCCGACCCGCGAACTGATCAGCTTTCGCCGCGATTCGAAGACGCTCGCGAGCGATTCGCGCGTCACCGAGGTCGTGATCGACGGCTTCAGCAACCCCGACCGCCGCGCCGAGGATATGTGGGTCGCGCTCTACGGCACGGGCAACCGCGTCGACCATTCGCATTTCGAGGGCAAGACCAACGCCGGGGTGACGCTGGCGGTGATCCGCAAGGCGGGCGACCCGCTCGATAACCGCCACCGCATCGACCATAATTATTTCGGGCCGCGCCCGCCGCTCGGATCGAACGGCGGCGAAACGATCCGCATCGGCACCAGCGACGAATCGCTGTCGGCGTCGAACAGCATCGTCGAGCGCAACATCTTCGACCGCACGAGCGGCGAGGTCGAGATCGTCTCGATCAAGTCGGGCGGCAACATCCTGCGCGAAAATCTGGTGGTCGAGGCGCAGGGCGCCTTCGTCCTGCGCCACGGCAACGGCAATCTGGTCGAACGCAACGTCTTTCTGGGCAAGGGGGTCGCCGACACCGGCGGGGTGCGCGTGATCAACCGCGACCAGATCGTGCGCGGCAATTATTTCGAGGGGCTGGCGGGCACCTCGTTCAAGAGCGCGATCAGCGTGATGAACGGCGTCCCGAACTCGGTGATCAACCGCTATCACCAGGTCGCGGGCGCGCGGATCGAGAACAACAGCGTGATCGACAGCGCGCGCATCACGCTCGCGGCCGGCGCCGACGCCGAACGCTCGGCGGCGCCGGTGGACAGCCGGTTCGACCGCAACCTGATCGTCGGCGCGAGGGGCGCCGACCCGTTCCGCGCCGAAGGCGATATCGGCGGCATCGCGCTGGCCGGCAATGTCGAGGCGAAAGTCGCGGCGCCGCTGCTGACGACGGGCGTCGAACAGCGCAAAGTGACGCTCGAGCGCGCCGCCAACGGCCTGCTCTATCCCACCGATCCCGCGCTCGCCGCGGTCGGCGCGCCGCGCGACCTGAGCCCCGTGACGCGCGACGAGGTCGGCGCAAGCTGGTATCGCGGCACGCCCCCCGAAACCGCATTCGGCGGCGGCACTGCGCGCGCGCTGCCCGCGGGCGCCTCGCTCGCGCAGGCGATCGCCGATACGAAGGCAGGCGACACGCTGACGCTCGCCGCCGGCACCTACGACATCGCCGCACCGCTGGTCGTGCGCCACCGCCTGACCCTTGCGGGCGCCGCCGACGCGAAGCCCGTGCTGCGCGTCGCGTCGGGGCTCGCGCGGATCGAGGGCGGCGGCGGGCTGCAGCTCGAAGGACTGACGGTCGATGCCGGCGGCGCGACCGGCGAGGGCGCGCTGGTCGCGGTCGGTACCGGCGTCGCGCCCAATTATCGCATCGCGCTCGACCGCGTGGCGGTGCGCGGCCCGGGCAAGGGACGCCTCGACGGCATCGCGATGGCGCCCGGCACCTTTGCCGACGCGATCGAGATCGCCGACAGCGATTTCGCCGAAATGGGCACCGTCGTCGCGGGCACCGCCGAACAGGAACCCAAGGGCTGGTATCCGATGGAACGGCTGACGATCACCGGCAGCCGCTTCGCGCGCGTTGCGATGGTCGCCGACCTGTTGCGCAAGGGCAGCGACGAAAGCACTTTCGGCCCGTGGTTCACGCTGACCGGGTCGAGCATCGCCGACAGCGGAACCGATGGCGCCTCGCTGCGCCTGTCGGGCGTCCAGCATGCCGAGATCGCGCAGAACAGCTTTGCCGCGTCGGACGGCATCGTGGTGATTCACTCGGTCGGCGCGCCCGAGACGCGGATCGCGTCGAACGCCTTTGCCGCGACCCCCGCGCCGCGGATCGAGGAACTCGCCTGGAAGGGCCCGCCGCGCGGCCTGCTCTCGAACAACATCGTGGAGGCCCGCCCGTGACCCGTCCCCGCATGACCCGCACGCTTGCCCTGCTGCTCGCCGGCGCCACGCTCGCCGCGCCCGCCGTCCCCGCCGCGGCGCAGTCCGCGATCGCGGCCACCGCGCACGCGCCACTGTTCGCCGCCGAGATTGCGCGCGCGCGCGCCGACGTCGAGGCGTCGATCCGCGCCGGGGTCAACGTGCCGGTGCCCAAGGATCCGGGCGGCGGCTTCACCCATGAGCAGCACAAGCGCAATTACCGTATCATCTTCGAGGGCGGCCAGCTCTACCGGCTGACCGGCGACACGCGCTATCGCGACCATGTCCGCGACCTGCTGCTCGCTTATGCCGCGCTCTACCCGAAGCTCGGGCCCCACCCCGCCGCGGCGAACCAGACCGCGGGGCGGCTGTTCTGGCAGAGCCTCAACGACAGCGTGTTCCTCGTCAACGCGGTGCAGGGCTATGCCCAGATCCGCGACGCACTGACGCCGCAGGAGCGGCAGCGCATCGACGACGGCGCGATCCGGCCGATGGCTGTGTTCCTCTCCGACGGTTCGCCGGAGGTCATCGGCCGGATCCACAACCACGCGACGTGGGCCTGCGCGGGCGTCGGCCTCGCCGGCTATCTGCTCGGCGACCGCGACCTTGTCGACAAGGCGCTGCTCGGGCTCGACAAGAGCGGCAAGACCGGGTTCCTGCGCCAGCTCGACCTGCTCTTTTCGCCCGACGGCTATTATGCCGAGGGCCCCTATTACCAGCGCTATGCGCTCCAGCCCTTCGTCGTCTTCGCCGCGGCGATCGCCGCGAACGATCCGAGCCGCGACATCTTCGGCTATCGCGACGGCATCGTGCTGAAGGCGGTGCGCACCGCGATCGACGTCACCCACGACGGCTATTTCCTGCCGATCAACGACGCGATGCGCGACAAGAGCCTGCGTACCGAGGAACTCTATCACGCCGTCGCGATCGCCTATGGCGCGACAAAGGATCCCGCCTTCCTCGGCATCGCCGAGGGACAGGGGCGCACCGTGCTGACCCCCGCGGGCGAAGCGGTCGCGGCGGACCTCGCGGCGGGCAAGGCAAAACCCTGGCGCTTTGCCTCGCGCCTGCTGTCGGACGGCCCCGACGGCAAGGGCGGCGCGCTGGTGCTGCTGCGCAGCAAGCCGACCGCGACCGGCCCGTTGCTCGTTGCCAAGAACAGCGTACAGGGCATGGGGCACGGGCATTTCGACCGCCTGACCTGGCTCTATTATGACGAGACCGGCCCGGTCGTTACCGATTATGGCGCCGCGCGCTTCCTGAATGTCGAGGCGAAGCACGGCGGACGCTACCTGCCCGAGAACGACAGCTGGGCGGCGACCACGGTCGCGCACAACACGCTGGTCGTCGACGAGCAGCAGCAGTTCGGCGGCAAGTGGAAGGTCGGCGAGGAGCAGCCGACGCAGCAGCTGTCGACATCGCTCGACGGACCGACGCGCTGGTCGATCGGCGCGATCGCGACCGCGTACAAGGGCGTCGCCCTGCGCCGCGCGCTGGTGATGGTCGAGGTCGAGGGCCTGTCGAACCCGCTGACGCTCGACCTGCTGCAGGCCTCGAGCGGCGGCCGCCACCGCTACGACCTGCCGCTGCATTTTTCGGGACAGGTGATCGACAGCGACATCGCCTTTGCACGCAACCTCGCCGAACGGCCGGTGCTGGGCAAGGCGAACGGCTACCAGCATCTGTGGGTCGACGGCGAAGGCACCAAGGCCGGCAAGGCACGGCTGACGTGGATGCAGGGCAGCCGTTTCTACAGCTATCATATGGCGCCCCCCGCGGGCGCGCGCTTCATCCTGACCGAAAGCGGCGCGAACGATCCCGAATTCAACCTGCGCCGCGAACCCGCGCTGATCCAGCGCGTCGACGGCGCGGCGGACGCGGCCTTCGTGTCGCTGCTCGAACCGCACGGCCAGTATGACGCATCGGCCGAGACCGTCGTCGCGAGCAGTTCGCGCGTCGCCACGCTCGATCATCGCCGCGACGGGCCGATCGACCTGATCGTCGTGACGCTGGTCGACGGGCGCCGCATCGCGGTCGCGGTCGCCACCGACGTCGCCGCGGGCGCCGCGCACAGCATCACCATCGACGGCCGCGCGATGCGCTGGACCGGCCCCGTCGGCCGCTTCGACCTCGCCAAGACAGGAGCGAAGAAATGACCGCCAAGCCGCAGGGCCGCTTTCGCTGGTGCGTGATCACGCTGATCGCGCTCGCCACAGTCATCAACTATATCGACCGCAACGCGCTCGCGGTGATGTGGCCCGAGGTGTCGAAGGAGATCGGCGCGAGCAAGGAAGACTATGCGCTGCTCGTCACGGTGTTCATGATCTTCTACGCCTTCGGCCAGTCGCTGTTCGGGCGCATCTTCGACGCGATCGGCACGCGGATGGGGTTCACCCTGTCGATCGTCTTCTGGTCGCTGTCGATCGCGGCGCACGCGCTGGTCCGCACGATGCCGCTGCTCGTTTTCCTGCGCGCGACGCTGGGGATCAGCGAGGCGGGCAACTGGCCCGGCGCCGCCAAGGCGAACGCACTGTGGTTCCCGTCGCGCGAGCGCGCGCTGGCGCAGGGCGTCTTCAACGCCGGCGCATCGCTGGGCGGCATCATCTCGGCGCCGCTGATTGCGCTGCTGTTCGTGCAGTTCGGCTGGCACGGCACCTTCCTGCTCATCGGCGTGCTCGGCTTCGTCTGGCTCGTGCCCTGGCTGTGGTTCTACAAGGCCGACCCCGAGACGCACCCCGGGATCAGCGACGAGGAACGCCACTATATCCTGACCGGCCGCACCGAGGCGGGGCAGGACGACGGCCGCCGCATCCCGCTCGGCGAGCTGCTGCGCTATCGCCAGAGCTGGGGCGTGATCCTGTCGCGCTTCTTCCTCGACCCCGTCTGGTGGCTGTTCGTGTCGTGGCTGCCGATCTACCTCGCCGAAACCTTCGGCTTCGACGTCAAGCAGATCGGCCTGTTCGCGTGGGTGCCCTTCGTCGGCGCGATGCTGGGCAGCCTGTTCGGCGGCTGGTTCGCGGGGCGGATCATCGGCAGCGGCGGCGGCGTCCACAAGGCGCGGCTGACGACGATCGGCATCGGCTGCGCGATCATGCTGCCGGCGCTGCTGTTCACGATCCAGGCAAGCGATCCGCTCAGCGCGGTGCTGCTGATCGCGTGCATCCTGTTCGGCTTCCAGATGGCGATCGGCAACATCCAGACGCTGCCGAGCGACTATTTCGGCGGCGGCGCGGTCGGCAGCCTCGCGGGGATCAGCGGCACCGCCGCGGTCGCGGGCACGCTGATCACCACCTGGCTCGTCCCCGTGCTCACCAAGACGAGCTACGCGCCGATCTTTGCGCTTTCCGCGGCGATCGTGCCGCTCTCCTTCCTCGCCTTCTGGCTGATCGGCGGCCGTGTCGCCCCGGTCGCCACCCAACCCTCCACCATCAAAGAATAAGGACAAGCATCGATGACTCTCCAGGGTAAAACCGCACTCGTCACCGGCGGCGGCCGCGACATCGGCCGTTCGGTCTCGATCGCCCTCGCGCGCGCCGGCGCGCGCGTCGCGATCAACTACAACAGCGGCCGCGAAGCCGCCGAGGAAACGCTGAAGCTGGTCAAGGACGCGGGCGGCGACGCCTTTCTGATCCAGGCCGACGTCACCGACAGCGGCGCGGTCAAGGCGATGCTCGAAGAGGTCGGGGTCGCGTTCAGCGGCCGGCTCGACATCCTCGTCAACCTCGCGGGCGGCATGGTCGCGCGCAAGACGCTGAGCGAGATGGACGAGGCGTTTTTCGACCATGTCATGGCGCTGAACATGAAGTCGGCCTTCCTCGTGCTCCAGTCGGCGCTGCCCTTCCTCGGCGAAGGATCGTCGGTGGTGAACGTGTCGAGCCTCGCCGGCCGCGACGGCGGCGGCCCCGGCGCGTCGGTCTATGCGACCGCAAAGGGCGCGCTGATGACCTACACCCGGTCGATGGCAAAGGAACTGGGGCCGCAGGGCATCCGCGTCAACGCCGTGTGCCCGGGGCTGATCGGCACCAGCTTCCACGACATCTTCTCGAAGCCCGAAGGGCGCGCCGCGACCGCGGGCAACACCCCGCTGCGCCGCGAAGGCCACCCCGACGAGGTCGCCGACACGATCGCCTACCTCGCCTCGCCCGCGGCGAGCTTCGTCGCCGGCGTCTGCCTCGACGTCAACGGCGGGCTGTTTTTCTCGTAACCGTACGAACAGGGAGAAGATGATGCGCTGGCTGATCGCTCCTGCCCTGGCCGCCGCCCTCGCGGGCGGCGCTCAGGCGCAGGCGCGCGAGCGGACCGATGCGGAGCCGCTCGCGCCCTACAAGATCATCCTCGTCGGCGATTCGACGATGGCGCCGCACAGCGGCTGGGGTGGCGCCTTTTGCGCCAAACATGTGAAATCGTCGGTCGCCTGCGTGAACGCGGGGCGCGGCGGGCGCTCGACGCGCAGCTATCGCCAGGAAGGCAGCTGGGACATCGCGCTCGCCGAGGCGAAGGTGCCGGGGTATCGCGCGACCTGGGTGCTGATCCAGTTCGCGCACAACGACCAGTCGAGCCGCCCCGAGCGCTGGACCGACGAGACGACCGAATTCCCCGCGAACCTCCGCCGCTTCGTCGACGAGGTGAAGGCGGCAGGGGCGACCCCCGTGCTCGTCACCCCGCTGACGCGGCGCGAGTTCAGGGACGGCAAGCTCAGGAACACGCTCGCCAGCTGGTCCGACCAGGTGCGCGGCGTCGCGAAGGCGATGGACGTGCCGCTGGTCGACCTCAACGCGCTGAGCGCGCGGCAGGCGCAGGAGATGGGCGCCGAGACGGCGACCAAACTCGCGCAGGAAGCGCCGACACCCGAGGAACTCGCGGCGGCCAAAGCCGGAACGACGCTGCCGGCGCGCCCGGCACCGCCCGCCCCCCCGCCGATCGAGGGCAATGGCGCGCGCGGTCAGGTGACGCGCAAGTTCGACTACACCCACCTCGGCGACATCGGCGCCGAAGTGACCGCGCGGCTGGTGACGCAGGCGCTGGCGCAGGCGGTGCCGGGGCTGCGGAGCCAGCTCGTGCGCTGATCCCGATTCTGGACTGACTCATTGGTCAGTCCAGTTCGGTTTACACAATGGTTGACAATTATTCTCATATGTTCGACCATATTGGTCAGAACAGACTCGGCTATTCCAGGGAGAGACACAGGTGACATCTTTCACTAACACCCGCGTGCGCGCGGCGCGCGCCGCCATCATGGCCGGCGCGGGGTCGGCGCTGCTGCTGGCCATGCCCGCGGCGGCGCAGGACGCGGCAGCGCAGGATGAGGAGGACGCGATCGTCGTCACGGGCATCCGCGAGACGATCCAGAATTCGATCAACACCAAGCGCGAGGAAACCGCGATCGTCGACGCGCTGTCGTCGGACGACATCGGCGACATTCCCGCGATCTCGGTCGGCCAAGCGATCCAGACGATCACCGGCGCGACGACCCACCGCGAAAAGGGCGACGCATCCGAAATCGCGCTGCGCGGGCTCGGCCCCTTCCTGTCGAACGCGACCTTCAACGGCCGCGACGCGACCAACGGCAGCGGCGACCGGTCGGTCAATTTCAACCAGTTCCCGTCGGAGCTGGTCAACACCATCAAGATCTACAAGACGCAGCAGGCGAGCCTCGTCGAAGGCGGCGTCGCGGGCACGATCGAGATCGGCACGCTGCGTCCGCTCGATTTCGGCAAGACGCGCATCCAGGGCGAGATCAAGGCGCAGTACAACCCCTATGGCGACCGCATCACCGGCGGCACCGGGGGCATCGGCTGGCGCGGCACGCTGAGCTATGTCGACCAGTTCGCGAACGACACGATCGGTATCGCGATCGGCGTCCAGCGCAACGACACCAACAATCCCGAGGAAACCTACGCCGCGTCGTCGACCTGGACCCCGTGCCGCGCCGACAACAGCGCCGCCGGCAACTGCACCGAACTCAATCGTAAAAACGGGGACTATGGCAAGGTTCCGTTTTTCCTCGTCCCCAACGCCTACACCTTCCGCCAGATCAGCGAGACCGACAAACGCGACGCGGTGTTCGGCGCGATCCAGTTCCGACCGACCGACACGCTCGACATCAATTTCGACGTCCAATATTCGAAGCGCACCTATGTCGAGAGCCGCCGCGACCTCAACCTGTCCGAGGCGCGCTATGGCCTGACCAATGTCGTCTATGACGAGAATGGCATCGTCCAGAGCCTGAACGGCCTGTCGGCGCTCGAATCGAACGGATCCGAACTGTCGCGCGCCGAGGAATATCTGGGCGGCGGCGTCGCGGTCGACTGGCAGGCGACCGACCGGCTGACGATCAAGCTCGACGGCAGCTATTCGCGCACGATCCGCAAGGAAATCGAACGCAACGTCCGCCTGCGCACCGACCCGATGGACGTCAACGGCGTGCGCACCGCGTTCAACAACATGCGCATCCCGTACAAATACGAGATCACGCCGGGCAGCTTCGTTCCGACGATCACGATCGATCCGCGCTTCGACCTCAACAACCACGACCTGTTCTGGGACGATGCACGCCTGCGCCGCGACGAAAGCAAGCGCCACAACGAGATCTACGCCGGACGCCTCGACGCGATCTACGAGCTCGACGGCTTCCTGAAGACAATCTCGGTCGGCGGACGCTGGTCGCAGCTGACCTTCCGCGACTACGACCTGCGCAACGGCGATTTCAACTTCAACCCGGCGATGGCCGAGGACAAGCGGATCAACAATCTGTGCCGCCAGGCCTTTCCGCAGACCAGCTTCCTGTCGGCGGCCAAGGGCAATGCGATCGACAGCTGGGCGACCTTCGACGTCGACTGCCTGTTCCGCGAATATATGGGCACCGAAGACCCCGGCAACCTTGCCGACACGCGCGCGACGGCCAACCGCGACGTCACCGAACGCACGCTCGCGGGCTATGTGATGGCCGATTATGATGCCGACCTGGGCAATATGCCGGTGCGCGGCAATTTCGGCGTCCGCATCGTCAACACGCGCGTCGTCTCCGACGGGCTGCGCAGCGGGCTGAGCATCGTCGACCGCGGCGACGGCACCTTCCAGATCAAGACCAACGGCGATTTCGAAACGATCACGACCAAGAGCAGCAGCACGCGCATCCTGCCGAGCGTCAACGCGATCTTCGAAGTCGCGCCGAAGACCCAGCTGCGCCTCGCCGGCTATCGCGCGATGTCGCGTCCGAACCCGAGCGCGCTCGGCGCCGGCCGCACGATCACGATCGACGGGGAGAATTTCTCTTCGGTCGCCGACGCGATCCGCAACATCCAGTCCAACGGCAGCCCGCGCCTGAAACCGCTGATGTCGTGGAACGCCGACGCCGCGATCGAATGGTATCCGAACAAGGACAGTCTGCTGTCGGCGACCGTCTATTACAAGCAGTTCACCGGCGGCTTCGAACCGGTCGTCTATGACGAGACCTTCACGATCAACGGCGAGGACATCACCGTCCCCGTGACGCAGACGCGCAACAGCGCCGACAAGTCGCGCATCTATGGCCTCGAGCTGACCGCGGCGACGCGCTTCAGCTTCCTGCCCAAGCCGCTCGACGGGCTCGGCGCCAAGGTCAGCTACAATTACGCCGATTCGAATTTCGAAACGCAGGACGCGCGCCTCGGCGACCAATATTATCCCGAAACCGACACCTTCTCGGAGGGCATCATCCCGCCCGCCAATATCTCGGGCTATTCGAAGCATGTGCTGTCGGCGCAGGCCTATTATGACATCGGGCCGGTGTCGCTGCAGGCCTTCTACAATTACCGGTCGAAATATTTCCAGGACTTCGTCGGCGGCTCGGGCCTGCTGCGCTATGTCGGGCCGAGCGAAACCGTCGACTTCCGCGCCTCGCTCAACCTGATGAAGGGCGTGTCGCTCCGCTTCGAGGCGCTCAACATCTTCAACGAGCCCAAGGCGACGTACATGCCGGTCTATGGCAGCAGCCGTCAGTATCATTATTACGGCGCTAAATATTTCATCGGCATCCGGGCGCGGATCTAGGATCCGCGTGCGAACCCAGGTCATGGCATCGGGACCGATCGGAACGGCCGGCGGCAGGGTCGCAGCCGCCGTGCCGGCCGTCATCCGGACCATGACCGGCGCGGCGCTCGCCGCCGCGCTGGCGGCGGCCGCACCCCCCGCGGCCGCCGCCGAAGCCGTCGCGCCTGCGACGGTGCTGAAAGACACCCCCTATCTGACCGTCGGCGATCGCGCACTGCATCTCGACGCCTATATCCATCCCGACGCGCCGCGCGCGCCGGGGCCCGTACTGATCCATTTCCACGGCGGCGGCTGGGCGCGCGGCGCGCGTCCGGCGAGCTGGACCGGCTTTCGCCCCTATGTCGATGCGGGCTTTTCGGTGGTGACGGTCGAATATCGCCTCGCGGGCGAAGCCCCCGCCCCCGCTGCGGTCCAGGATGCGCGCTGCGCGCTGCACTGGGTCGGCGCCAACGCCGCGCGGCTGGGGTTCGACCGCGACCGCATCGTCGTGTCGGGTACCTCGGCGGGCGGACATCTCGCGCTGATGGCGGGGCTGCTGCCCGCCGCGAATGCGATTGACCTCGACACCTGCCGCGATGCCCCGCGCGCCGCGGCGATCCTCGACTTCTATGGCCCGGTCGACCTCACCGCGATGCAGCCCGGATCGGACCGGCTGCACCCGACGGTCGCGAACTGGATCGACGCGGCGCCCGACGCGCGCGCGCTGGCGCGGCGGATGTCACCGGTCGAATGGCTGACCGCCGCCGCCCCGCCGGTCTTCATCGCGCATGGCGACGCCGACCCCGTGGTGCCGGTCGCGCAATCGGCCGATCTCAAACGCCGGCTCGACGCGCTGGGGGTGGCAAACGACTTTTTCACGGTGCGCGGTGGCGGGCACGGCAAGTTCGATCCGGCAAGCCAGGCGGCGCTGACGGCGCGCGCGATCGCCTTTCTCTGCGCACAGCGCCTGCCCGCCGCGGCGGCATGCAAAAACTGATCGGCGACGCGGCGATGGGCTTCAAACTTGTCATACCACATTGTATGAACGCTCCCACAATAGAGTGGGGAGACGATTGAATCATGGCCGAACGCCGCCTTTTCGAAGATATTGCCGATACGATTCGCCGCTCGATCCTCGACGGCACCTGGCCGCCGGGAACGCGGCTGCCCGGCGAGCGCGAACTGTCCGAACGCTTCGACGTCAGCCGCGTCACGATCCGCGAGGCCGAGATCGCGCTGCAGGCGACAGGATGGATCCACATCCGCACCGGCGCGGGCGCCTATGTCGCGACCGAACTGCCCGGCGACAATGCGATCCTGCCGCAGGTCAGCGCCTTTGAACTGACCGAGGCGCGCGCGCTGTTCGAGGGTGAAGCCGCGGCGCTCGCCGCGCCCACCATTTCGGCCGACACGCTCGCGCGGCTCGACGAGCTGCTGGTCGCGATGGCCGACGACGACGCGAGCGAGGACGCAATCAGCGCGATCGACCGCGATTTCCACATGACGATCGCCGCGGCGTCGAACAACAAGGCGATCATCCATGTGATCGAAAGCCTGTGGCGCATGCGCATGGAATTGCCGCAGGTGCGGCAGAGCCACGCGCTGGTGTGCCGCAAGGACGGCAGCGCGCGGCAGGCCGAGCATCGCGACGTCGTCGTCGCGCTGCGCAACCGAGACGCCGCCGGGGCGCGGCAGGCGATGCGGCGCCATTTCAACCGCCTGCTCGAATCGATGCTCGACGAAACCGAGGAACGCGCGCTCGACGAACTGCGCCGCCAGTCGGCCGAGAGCCGCGAACGCTATCTGCTCAGTACCAAGCTCGCCTGAAAGGCCCCGATGTCCGCTTCCCCCGAATCGCCTGCCGCGCAGGCCGCCTGCGCGGCGCTGCTCGGCGCGCGCCGCACCGGCCGCGCCCTGCCCGTCTTTCCGGCGCCCGCCCCCGCGACGCTGGCCGCGGCCTATGCGGCGCAGCAGCGACTGAGCGACGCACTGGGCGGCGCGGTGCTGGGATGGAAGGTCGGGCGGATCCCGCCTGCGATGGTCGATGAACTGGGTACCGATCGTGTCACCGGTCCGGTGTTGCGCATCGCCGAGCTCGACGGCGCGACGCCGGGCGATGCCCGAATCTTCGTCGGCGGGGTCGGCGCGATCGAGACCGAGGTGATGCTGCGCCTGCGCGCGGTGCCCGCCGCGCGGCTGGCGGACAATGACGAAGCCCGCCAATGGGTCGACGCGGTCCGCGCCGGGTTCGAAATCGCGAGTTCGCCCGCACCCGATATCTACAATCACGCCCCCTTCGGCATCATCGCCGACATCGGGATCAACAACGGGCTGCTGCTCGGCCCGCCGCTCGACCTCGCCGATTTCGACCGCATCGCCGTCACCACCGAGCTCGACGGCGTCGCCGTCGGCACGGGGCGCGCCTGCGACATCCTCGACGGCCCGTGGGGGGCGCTGCGCTTCCTCGTCGACCTGCACCACGACGGCACGATCCGGCTCGCCCCCGGCCAGTGGATTTCGGCGGGTGCGATCACCGGAGTCCATCCGGTCGCGGTCGGTCAGCGCGCCACCGCGCGTTTCGGATCGGCGGCGATGATCGCCTGCAACGTGGTCGCCGAACCCGGCTTCGCGGCATGATCGACGCGGGCAAGACGATCGCCGCCTTCGGCGAAGTGGTGCTGCGCCTGAGCGTCGCCGAGGGCGAGCTGGTGCTGCAATCGGCGGGCTTCGAGGCGCATGTCGGTGGCGCCGAGGCCAATGTCGCGGTCGCGCTCGCCGCGCTCGGGCGACCGACGCGGATGATCGGCGCACTGCCCGCGGGCGCGATCGGCGACGGCGTCGCCGGCGAGCTGCGCCGCCACGGCGTCGATACGCGCGCCATCGCGCGGCGGCCGGGGCGGATGGGCAATTATTTCTATATTCCGGGCGGGCCGATGCGCCCCGCCGAGGTCGTCTATGACCGCGCCGATTCGGCTTTTGCAACGATGGCGCCCGGCGACTGGGACTGGGACGCGCTGCTCGCGGGGACCGGCTGGCTGCACCTGTCGGGGGTGACCCCCGCGCTCGGGCCCGCGAGCGCCGAGGCGGCGCTCGCGGCGGTGCGCGCGGCGCGCGCGCGCGGCATCGGCGTGTCGTTCGACGGCAATTGGCGCGGGCGCCTGTGGGAGCGCTGGCACCGTGACCCCGCCGCGATCCTGCGTCCGATCGTCGCCGAGGCGAGCCTGCTCTTCGGCAACCACCGCGACGCGGCGCTGCTGCTCGGGCGCGACTTTTCGGGCGACGGTCCCGACCGGCGGCGCGAGGCGGCGCGTGCGCTGCTCGACGCCTTCCCGAACCTCGAAACGGTCGCGTCGACCGCGCGCGAGATCGTCGATCCCGCGACGCACCGCATCGCGGCGCGTATCGACCGCCGCGACGGCGACGCACAGACGCCGCCGGTGACCATCGCGGGGATCACCGACCGCATCGGTACCGGCGACGCCTTTGCCGCGGGGGTGCTCGACGGGCTGTTCGGCGGCATGGAACCGATGGCGGCGGCAGAGCGCGGGCTGGCGCTCGCCGGGCTCAAGCACGGGCTGCGCGGCGACTTCGCCCCCTTTGCCCGCGCGACGCTCGACAGCGCCACCGCCGCCGCGCACGACGTCGAGCGCTGAGAACCGATAGATTGAAGCTCGGTCCTGCGGGTGTCGGACGCAGAGAGCTGATGCAACGGGCATAGCTATGCTGAGTCAATGCGGGCCAATATGTCCGTGAACGCCAGCTGGCGGCCCCTCCGGCCGGCATGTTCGCCCCACCGCAAACGACACCGGTTTCCAGGTCCGCGCTCGGCGAGCGACAGAATATCACCGCGATGTTTACCCAGCTCGGCCAACCGGTGTGGCGCCCAGGGGCCCCGCGGGCTATGACGACAAGGTCGCGACGTGGGCAGCGTCAGCGGCGCTGATGCAGCGCGTCGAGCTCGCCAGCCGCATTGCCGGGCGGATCCGCGACCACGCCGACGCCCGCGAGCTCGCGAAAGCGGTCCTTGCTGACGCGCTCACCCCCGAAACCGGCCAAGCGATCGCGCGCGCTGACGGCCCGGCCAGGGCATCGCCATGGTCTTCGTCAGCCCGGCCTTTTTGCGGAGATAAGGATGATCGTCTCACGCCGCTCTATCATCCTGTCGGGGATCGCTGTCGCTGCCACAAGCGCGCTGCCGGGCTTCGCCTATGCCCCCGCGGGTACGCTGAAACGCCTCGTGTTCATCATCCAGCGCGGCGCGGCGGACGGCCTCGGGATCGTCGCGCCGATCGGCGACCCGGCCTTCGCCGCCGCGCGCTGGTCGACGAGACCGCCGGCGGAGCAAAGCTCGACAGCATGTTCACGCTGCACCCGGCAATGGCGACGACCGCGGGCCTGTACGCCGGCAAGCAGGCGCATTTCGCTCACGCCGTCGCCACCGGCTATCGTGATCGCTCGCATTTCGACGGGCAGAATATGCTCAAGGGTGGCGGATCGCGTCCCTACGGCCGCGACAGCGGCTCGGTCGGGCGGCTGCTGACCCTACTCCCGCCGCCGAGCGAAATGCGATCGCCATCGCGCCCGCGGTGCCGCTCGCGCTTCGAGGCACGATGCAGGTCGGGACCTATGCGCCTAGCCGCTTGCCGCAGGCTGACAGCGACCTGATCACGCGGCTGACGGCAATGTATGCCAATGACAAGCTGCTCCATCCTTTGTGGGACAGCGCAGTCAAAACGCAAGAACTGGCGAGCGATATCAGCGGCAACAACGGCCGCAACGGCACCGAGCTCGGCGAGCTCGCTGCATCGCTGATGTTTCCCGCCGACGGCGCGCGCGTGATGATGGTCGAAACGGGCGGATGGGACACGCACAGCGGTCAGCGCGGTCGGCTCGCGGCACAACTGCGTGGGCTCGACAAGTTCGCTGGCGCGCTCCGGACGGGCCTTGGCCCGGCGTGGGCGGACACGCTCGTACTTGTCGCCACCGAATTCGGCCGCACGGTCGAAGTCAACGGCACCGGCGGCACCGACCATGGCACCGCTTCGGTCCTAATGCTGCTCGGAGGCGGATTGAAGGAAGGCGGCAAGGTGTCGGCCGACTGGCCTGGGCTGGCGACGCCGGCGCGATACGAAGGTCGCGACCTCAAACCGACCCGCAGCCTCGAAAGCGTGATCGCCGGCGCCGTTGCGCATCATTATGGGCTCGATCCGATGCACGTTGTCGGCACTCTATATCCTGATATCGAGACGTGAATTCGGTGACCACCTGGACGACCGATTTGGCCGCAGGCAGACTGTCAGCTTTTGCGGCCAGACAGAAGAAAGCGGACATTCGGTTCCTTGCGCCGCGTGCGTGCGTGCCGGTCATGCCCCCTGTCGACGATCGAGTCCGTATAATTACGAAATGCGCCTGCCAGCCATGTCGCTAGCCTGTTGCCGCAAAGGAGCAGGCCATGACGAGACATTGCGAACTTCCCGGCATTAAAGCGGCACGGCGATCGCCGCCGGGGCGTCGGGCAAACAGGCCATCGCCATTTCGCGAGCAAAGCCGGACCGCAGGCACGCTGGCAGTGCGCAGAACGCCACGCTCCCGGCCCGACACGCATGAGGGAGACCGGACATGACAAGCGTCACAACACCCCCCGATATGACGCTGAGCGAAGCGAGCGAGGGGCATCTTCTCACCCGAGGCGGCGTTGAACTGCGCGTCCGTCCGGTCGCCGAGAGCGATGTCGATATCGTCGATCGATTCTTCAACGGCCTGACAGCGGACGACATGATGTTCCGCTTTCTCAGCGGACAGCCGCATCTCTCGAGCGCGCAGCTCGCCGCGATGGTCGGGGTCGACCATCGGCACCGCGAGCATCTCCTCGCCTTCGACGTCGAGACAGGCAAGCTGGTCGCGAGTTTGCTGATCGCGGCAGACGAAGCCTTTGTCAGCGCCGAAGTCGCGATCGCGATCGCGCCAGCCTACAAGACACGCGGGGTCGGCTGGACCTTGCTTCATCACGCGATCGAGCTCGCGCGCAGCCGGGGGCTCAAGACGCTGCGCTCGATCGAGAGCCGCGCCAACCGTGGCGCGATGGAGGTCGAGCGGACGCTGGGTTTCCGGGCCAGCAACTACGACGGCGACGCTACGCTCGCGCTTCTCGAGCTTGACCTCACCCAGCCCGGCTGATCCGTTCATACTCCGGCCCCAACGACGAGGAAAAGCGGGTGCCCCGGACATATTATGCGATGCAACTCGACGCGCCCGGAACGCCCCTGCGGCGCGTCGAGCGCAGGTTCACCACGCCCGGGCCGGGCGAGATCGGCATTCTGGTCACCGCCTGCGGTGTGTGCCGGACCGATCTTCATATCGTCGATGGCGACCTCAAAGGTGCGCTCCCCATCGTTCCCGGTCATGAGATCGTCGGCCGTGTCGATGCACTCGGCTCCGGCGTCACCGGCTTCCAGCCGGGCGACCGCGTCGGGGTTCCGTGGCTCGGCAAGAGCTGCGGACAATGCCCTTATTGCACCGCCGGTCGCGAAAATCTCTGTGACGCACCCGAATTCACGGGGTTCTCCCGTGACGGCGGGTTCGCGTCATACTGCATCGCGGACGCCGGTTTCGCCTTTGCCCTTCCCGATGCGTTCGACGATGTGCACGCCGCGCCCTTGTTATGCGCCGGACTCATTGGGTATCGCGCCTATCGCATGGCGGGCGAGGCGCCCCGTATCGGGCTCTACGGGTTCGGCGCAGCGGCCCATCTCCTGGCACAGGTGGCCTTCGCCGAGGGCCGCGAGGTCTATGCTTTCACGCGAGAGGGAGACGTCGCGGGTCAGGCGTTCGCACGGCGGCTCGGCTGCATCTGGGCCGGCGCGTCGAACGAAGCCCCACCCGTCGAACTCGACGCCGCGATCCTGTTCGCCCCTGTCGGCGCGCTCGTTCCCGAAGCCCTGCGCCGGACTCGCAAGGGCGGACGGGTGATTTGCGCCGGGATATATATGAGCGACATCCCCTCCTTCGCTTATGCCGACCTGTGGGAAGAGCGGTCGATCGCCTCGGTCGCCAACCTGACGCGCAGCGACGGCACGGAGTTTCTGGCGCTGGCCGCGCGCACAGGAATCCAGACCTTCACGACCTCGCTGCCGCTCACCAAAGCCAATGAGGCGCTGGATCGGCTTCGGCGCGGCGAGGTGACGGGCGCCCTCGTCCTTGTCCCATAGCAGCGGACCGCACGGGGCAACGCGTCGATACGGACAATCCCCAATGGCCGGCCTCAACGGGGTGCGCGACAATGGGCGAACTTCACAGGAGCTTCGGGCATGAACGACATCGCTGATGACACCCCTCGCGCACCGCGGCCGCCCGAATGCCCCGACTGCGACCCGCCCCCCATGCCGGCGAAGCGCTATCCCGAAACGCCGCCCCCCGCGCCCGACAATCAGCCGCTGCGCACGCCGCAGGAAACGCCGGTCGTCCCCGACAGCCATCCCGAAACGGTCCCGATAGAATATCCCGACTGACAGCCTCGCGCGCCGTACGCGACTCTGGATCTCAGCTTCCCGGCGACGGGGCCCCGTTCCGCGTGAGGCGGGTCACGGCGTCTATCAGCGCATGCTCGCGAAGCGGCTTCTCAAGAATGAGAGCGAAGCCGGCTTCCCTGGCGCGAATGCCCAGCTCCGCAGAGCCATAGGCCGATATCAGAATGGCGGGCCCGCGCCAGCCATCGGCGCGAAGCGAGACGAGCATCGCGATCCCGTCGCAACCGTCGAGCCGGTAATCGACGATGAGGCAGTCGGGTGCTGTGTGCGCGGCGTCGGCAAGCGCCGGGTCGGCCGCCGACCAGGCCTTTGCCGCAAAACCGCGTCCCTGAAGCAGAAGTAGCAGCGAGCGACGCACCGCCGGGTCGTCTTCGACGATAAGGACGGAGGGCGGCGGTTGGCTCCACCCTTCTCTCGCGGTCAGCATGTCTCTGGTCCCTGTCGCCGCTGCAGTGTCGAGGCCGAGCCGTTCGGACGGCTGCATTCAAAGGAATATCCGGGGCTCTTCGGGCTCACCCGGTCGCAGAAGCGAGCCCGAAGCCGGCCGACAGAGGAAAGCCGCATCAATGACTCATCAGCAAGGCATGTTTGTTCTTGGTGAGCAGATTCCTGGTCGTGCCGCCGAACGTCTCGCGCAGCCGCCCGCGACCATATGCGCCCATGACGATATAATCGGCGCCGAACAGCACCGCCTCGTCCGCGATCAGAAAATCGGCATGGAATTTGCCGATGTCGGTCGATCGGACCACCGCCCTGATTCCGTGGCGCGACAGATAGAGCGCCGCTTCCTCCGGCGCGATATGAGTGTCGGGTCCCTGCGCGGTGAAGATCTCGACCTCCTTCGCGAAGGCGAGGAGGGGCACCGCGGCGCGAAGAGCTGCCGCCGAAGAGGGACGGCCATCCCACGCAACCAGCGCGCGTTCGAGTTCGAACCGCTCAAGCCCCCCGGGCACGGCAAGGACCGGCGCACTCGCGCGCGCGACGATGCGGCTCGTGATGTCGCGCATATCGGGCAGCGGGAACCCGTCGAGCGCGCAGTTGAGGACAATCAGGTCGGCGAGGTCCGCCGCGTCGAGCACCGCGCCCGCGATCTCGTCCATCACGTCGATCCAGCTCCAGCTGACATCCTCGCGCGACAGGCGATCGCTGATCGCCGCCTTGTTCTTCGCCTCGCTTTCGCGCTCGTCGAGCACGACCACGGTCTCGGCAAAGCCGAACCCATCGCCGGCGATCACCGGATAGGGCGTGACGTCGATGCAGGTGAGGTGCCCCTCGACCGCCCGCGCGATGTCGAGCGCCGCCTGCAGCCTTGCTTCCTGGCCATGATCGTCATGCACCAGCAAAAGGATATTCTTCATGGCCCATCTCCTTCTTCCGGTTGCAGCCTATGAGCGGCGCTCGCGGGCCGATATGCGCAATGATACGGATATGGAGGCCACTGCCGCCTCCCCTTCGTCGATCATCGCGCCGGCGGCCCACCGTCGCTGTCGAGAAGCTCGATCGGCTCGGTATCGGCCGCGCGAAGCGAATCGGGCGCAATGATCACGCTCGTTCCCGGCACGAGCAACGGCGCCACCAGCGCGCGCACATCGTCCGCGACATGGACGCGGCCGGCAAAGCCGGTCGGCGAAGCGGCGGCGATGGCCCCCGGCATCGGTATTTCGAGCCAGGAGGCTTCACCAGCATCGCCTGCCCGCATCAGGAAAGCCGAAGCTCCGGTCACCGGACCATCGATCCGGACCGGCGCCGATCCGATCACGATTCCGCTCCGCAAGACGAGCATGCGGCGATCGGTGCCGCTGACGATGATCGAGACCGGGCCGCTCGGCGCGCGTTCCGGATTCCACATCGTCGCCCCTTGTGCGGGCGACCTGTCCGACCGGAGCAGCGGGTCGGCAGGCGCCGCGCGCGGAATCGCCGCCGCGTCGGTAACGATCACCGTCATCCCGAGGCGGGTGACGCCATAGAGAAGCCGCGCAAACGCCTGCGGAAGGCGGATGCAGCCGTGCGACGCGGGATAGCCCGGCAGCGTGCCGCCGTGCAGAGCGACCCCGCCCCAGGTCAGCCGCTGCATATAGGGCATGGGGGCATTGTCGTAGAGGCTCGAATAATGCTCGACCTGGCGCTGGAGGATCGTGAACACTCCCGTCGGCGTCTCGTGTCCCGGCTTGCCGGTCGAGACGGTCGTGATCGCGATCGGCACACCATTGCGATAGAGCGTCGCGCGCTGGGTCGTCAGGCTGACGATCATGAGCAGCGGCCCCTGCGGCGCTATCTCGGGCGCCCAGATATAGTCGCCGGGTTTCATCCTTTCTGCCGCCACCATGACGCTCTGCCCTGACTCGGGCGGAGGCGCGGCCGCGGCTGCGACCGCCAAGGGGCCCAGCAGCACTGCACCGAGGAGCAGCATTGCCTTTCGTTTTGCCCTCCGCATCATAACCATCTCAGCCCGCCATGACCGCGACGCGGGGCCGATCGGCAATGCGCCGCCTCCACCTTTTCAGCGTCGAGGTCGTCGCAGATGGCGCGGCAACGGACCGGACAGGACGCGCAATTGCTCATCTCATGCCTCCCATGCCCGCGGACCGCACGGTCGAACGCAAGCACGGCCATGACGGCGGTTCGTGGACGCGAAACCGAGTCGTAGATCCTTCATGCTGCTCGGATAGCGGCGCGTCGCGGGTCCATGATTACGCAACTGTACGTATGCTGGGGAAGCGCGGCGTAAGGGCTTTTGCGTAACGACAGCAGGCGCGCGCGGGCGCAAGGAATCGACCGGATGACCTGTTCGCCGATGAAAGGAATGGACGATGAGTGAAGCCGGACACGACCTGCACGCGCTGTTTCCGGATCACGGCCCGACGCTTCATGCGCTGAAGCTTGGGAACGAGCGTTTCCGAAAGCTCGCCAGCGATCATCACGATCTCGAGGCGCAGATCCGGCGCGCCGAGGCGGGCCTCGACGCAGTTTCCAACGAGAGGCTCGAAGAGCTGAAGAAAGAGAGGCTGCTCCTGCTCGACGAAGTCTCGAGCCTTATTGCGGACGAGGAGACGCTGTGATGCACAATCTGGCGGAAATCCGGGCCGATCTGACCGCGCGTCTCGCGCGGCTGGCGGCGCAGGTCGAGCGGATCGAAGGCGAACAGCGAACGCCGCTCGACGATGATTTCGGCGAACAGGCGACCGAACGCGAGGGCCGCGAGATTCTCGACGCCGAAGAACGTGCCGCCGCCGAGGAGATGCAGGCGATCCGCCATGCGCTCGCGCGCCTCGACGCCGGGCGATACGGCCTTTGCACGTCGTGCGGGATTCCGATCGATGCCGCGCGGCTCGAAGCGATGCCGACGGCGGCGCATTGCATCGAATGCGAGCGCGAGTTCGGCGACTGACGCGTCCGGCCGCCGCCCGCCATGCCCGACATCGCCATTCCCGCAATCCTGGCCCCCGCCGCAGGTCTCGGCCTAGCGCTTCTGCTCGGGCTTCTCGTCGGCGTCCAGCGCGGCTGGACTCTCCGCAACGCACCGGTAGGCAGCCGTTTCGCGGGCATTCGCACCTTCGCCCTGCTGGGGCTTGCGGGTGGCCTCGCGGGAACGATCATGGAGCGAAGCGCTGCCCACGCCGCAATCCTGCTGGCTGCGGCGGCAATTCTCGTGCTGATCGGCTATGCCAAGACGGCCCGCAGCCCCGACCAGCTCAGCGGAACGACGAGCCTCGCCGCGCTGATCACGGTCGGCTGCGGCTATCTGGCGGCGAGCGGCGAGGCGCAAACCGCGACGATCGTGGCGGCCGCAACGACGATGATCCTCGCGCTGCGGTCCGAGTTGCACGGCTGGCTTGCGGGCCTCAGCGACGTCGAGATCGGTGCGATCGCCCGCTTCGCCCTGATCGCGCTCGCCATATTGCCGCTGCTGCCCGACCAGGCCTATGGTCCCTATGACGCCTGGAACCCCCGCCAATTGTGGCTTGTGGTCGTCTTCGTCTCTGGCTTCTCGTTTCTCGGCTATGTTGCCGCCAAACGCTTCGGAACGGCGCGCGGGACGCTCATCATGGCGGCAACCGGCGCCATGGTTTCGTCGACAGCGGTGACCGCCGCGCTCGCGATGCGGGTCCGCGACGGCGAGGAAAGTCAGGCGATGGCGATCGCGGGGATCGGAGCCGCGTCGGCGGTCATGCTTGTGCGAGCGATCATCCTTACACTCGTCCTTGCACCTGCTGCCATGCCCGCTTTCGCCTGGGTCGCCGCGCCGGCCGCGCTGGTCAGTGCGGGGGCGGTGGCCTGGGCCTTTCGCGGGCAGCGATCATCCCGAACCGAGCACCCGGTCGAACTCAAAAACCCGTTCCGCCTCGCGCCAGCCATCGGCCTGATGCTGCTGGTCATGCTCATAACCGTCGGCGCGCGCTGGATGATGGCCCTGGTGGGCGAGAAGGGGCTCGCACTGGTCATTGCGCTCTCCGGTCTGGCCGACGTCGATTCGGCGATCATCACGGTTGGATCGCTTCCCGCGAATATGCTCGAAGGCCAGCTGGCGACGATCGTCATCATCGCTCCAGTGCTCGCCAACACATTGTTCAAGGGCGCAACGGCGGTCGCCGTCGCGGGATGGCACAAGGGCTGGAAACTCGCGGCGCCCCTCGTCCTCGGCGTTGCGGCAAGCCTCGCGCTCGTTCCGGTCCTGCTGGTCTGACGCGATGCACTCCCCGCCCGCCGAAGCCACGCCGATGACGGCGAAAGGTGCCGAAACCGAGCCGGAATCGCCACGAGGTCCGATCGCCCTCGTCCGCACCCTCGGACCGGGCCTGATAGCCGGAGCGGCCGACGACGATCCCAGCGGCATCGGCACGCACAGCCAGATCGGGGCCGCCTTCGGCTACCGGCTGTCATGGACCTTCGTCCTCAGCTTTCCGCTGATGGTCGCGATCCAGGAGGTTGCCGCCGAGATCGGCCGCGTCACCGGAGCCGGGATCGCGCGCAACCTGCGGCGTCACTATCCGCGCCCGCTGCTCTGGTCGATGGTCTCGCTGCTGCTCGTCGCCAACATCATCAACCTCGGTGCCGATCTCGCGGCGATGGGGGCCGCCCTCGCGCTTCTCGCGGGCGGTAGCGCCGGGCTCTACACCTTGCTGTTCGGTATCGTCAGCATCGTGCTCGAAGTCGGGCTCAGCTATCCGCGCTATGCATCTATCCTCAAATGGACGACGCTGACCCTCTTCACCTATGTCGCGGTTCTGTTCGTCGTCCATGTCCCCTGGGGCAAGGCGCTCGGCGCTCTCGTGCTTCCCCACATCGAACTCAATGCCGCCTATGCGACGGCCTTCGTGGCCATTCTCGGCACGACGATCAGCCCCTATCTCTTCTTCTGGCAGGCGGGTCAGGAAATCGAGGAGCAGCACCGCCGCCACGCCAAGCCGCTCTGCCTGACCCCGGCTGCGGCGGGTCCCGAACTGAAGCGCATCCGGCTCGACACGCTCACCGGCATGGCGTTCAGCACGATCATCTCGCTCGCGATCGTCTTCGCCACCGCCGCGACGCTGCACGCCGAGGGCATCAGCGACATCGCGACATCGGCGCAGGCGGCCGAAGCGCTCCGTCCGGTCGCCGGGCAGTTCGCTTTCGCGATGTTCGCGCTCGGAATCATCGGCACCGGCCTTCTCGCCGTGCCGGTGCTCGCCGGATCGGCCGCCTATGCCGTGACCGAGATGGCGGGCATCGCGGGCAGCCTCGATGCCAAGCCGCTTTCCGCGCGACTCTTCTATGGAACGATCGCGGCGACCACGCTTGCCGGAGCCTCGCTGTCGATGCTCGGGATCGATCCTGCGCGCGCGCTCTACTGGGCGGCCGTCGTCAACGGAGTGCTCGCGGCGCCCCTGATGGCGGTCATGATGCTGATCGCCCGCAATCCGCGCGCGATGGGCCGCCTTGTCGTATCGCGCCGACAGACATGGGGCGGCTGGGCGGCGACGGCGGTCATGGCCGCAGCCTCCTGCCTCTTCTTCTTTTTCGTTCTGAGCGGGCGCGGCTGACCGGTCAGCCGCCGCGCAGCCGCGCTTCGATGCGGGCCCGCTGCGGAATGACCAATCCAAGGAGCGCAGCCAGCGTCGAGACGCCGAGTTTGCGCATCAGGCGCGAACGATGAATCTCGACGGTGCGATGGCTGATCCCCAGATCGGCGCCGATCTGCTTGTTCGTGAGCCCGCGGACCAGCCCGGCGATCACCTCGACCTCGCGGCGTGTCAGCAAGTCGATGTCCGGTCGCGCCCCGCGCTTGCGAAACCCGGCCGACCATGCGGATCCGGCCGGGCGACCCCTCGCGGTGGCCATATCGTCTCCAGTGCGGGCCGCCATGCATCGATCCTCCCGATGCGCCAGCTCTAGCGGCGCACGCACGAGGGGTCGCTACGTAATGTCCGCATGGACTCAGGCGCCGAGACCCGCCGCAAAAGCCAGCCTGAGCGCGTCCGAGAGGCTACGGACATCGAGCTTTGCCATGAGGTTGGCACGATGGACCTCGACCGTGCGCGGCGAAATGCCGAGATCATAGGCGATCGTCTTGTTCGGGAGCCCTTGCGCGAGCCCCTCGAGTACCTCGCGCTCGCGCGGCGTCAGCACGGCCAGAATGACATCGGCTTCTGCCGCGCGCGCCGCGGCGCCATCCGCCGAGGCGATGCGCGCGAAGGCAGTTTCGATTGCAGCGATCAGAACGGCCTTCTCGAACGGCTTTTCCAGGAAGTCGACGGCGCCGGCCTTCATCGCGCGCACCGCGATCGACACATCGGCATGGCCGGTCAGGACGATGACGGGCATCATCACCCCGCGATCGAGGAGCGCCTGCTGGACCTCGAGCCCGTCCATCTCGGGCATGCGCACGTCGAGCAGTACACATCCTTCCGGGACATGGCCGATTTCCTTGAGGAAGGCCGCACCGCTCGGCCAGGTCTCGACGACATAGCCCGATGTCTTCAGCATGAAGCTCGCCGACCGCCGGATCGCATCCTCGTCATCGACGATATGCACGAGCTTTCTATCCGACATCATTGTCCTCCGCTTTCGCGCTCACCAGGGTGAAATGAAATTCGGTACCGCCGCCTTCGCGCGCTTCCATCCAGATCCGGCCGCCGTTCGCCTCGACGATCGTCCGGCAGATCGACAGGCCGAGGCCCATGCCTTCGGCTTTGGTGCTGACGAAGGCCGTAAACAGCTGCTCGGCCACCTCGGGCGCAACCCCCGGCCCCGTGTCGGCCACGATAACGCGCACGAAGCCACGCTGGTCGGGGCGACTGGTAACGGTAAGCTGGCGCACCGGACTGGCGGCCATCGCCTCGACCGCATTGCGGACAAGGTTGATCAGCACCTGCTGAATCTGAACCTTGTCGACCAGGACCGGGGAGGCATAGGGATCGAGGTCGAAGCGCGGTTCTACCCCCTTCTCGCGCGCGCCCATCAGGCCCAGGACGGCCGCCTCGTTGATCAGCAGCGGCAGTTTCTCGATCGTCTTCTCGACTTCGCCGCGGGCGACGAAATCGCGCAGGCGCCGTACGATATGGCCGGCGCGCAGCGCTTCCTTCGCCGTGTCGTCGAGCGCATCATGGATCATCGGAATGTCGGCCGGATCAGGATCGACAAGCAGATCGCGCACCGCCTCGACATAGTTGGCGACCGCAGTGAGCGGCTGGTTGAGTTCGTGCGCAAGCGTCGAGGCCATCGTCCCCATCGCACTGACGCGCGAGACGTGGATGAGTTCGGACTGGAGCGATTCGAGCCTCGCTTCGGTCTGCTGCCGTTCGGTCAGATCGCGGATGAAACCGGTGAACAGCGGATGCACATCGCCTGCCGCCTCGCCGATCGACAGCTCCATCGGAAAGGTCGATCCGTCCTTTCGCTCGGCGAACACCACCCGTCCGATGCCGATGATCCGCTTCTCTCCGGTCTGCAGATAGCGCTTGATATAGGCATCGTGCCGCTCGCGGTCCGGCGAGGGCATGAGGCGGCTTACATTGACCCCAAGCAGTTCCGCCTCCCTATAGCCGAACAGGCGCTCCGCGGCCGCACTGAACGACAGGATCAACCCCTCGTCGTCGATCACGACCATCGCGTCGGGCACCGTCGAGAGGATCGAACGGAGGTGACTCTCCTGCGATCGGAGGGCCTCTTCAGCCGCACGACGCCCGGTGATATCCGAGACGATCTTGGCGAAGCCGCGCAAGCCACCATCGCGATTCCTGAGCGCCGTGATCGAGACGTCGGCGAGATACTCCGATCCGTCCTTGCGGACGCGCCAGTCCTCGGTCTCGAACCGCCCGTCGCGCGCGGCGACAGCCAGATCTTCTTCCGGCTTGCCGGCCGCAATCGCATCGGACGGATAGAAGATCGAGGCATCCTTCCCGACCACTTCCTCCTCGCGCCAGCCCTTGAGGCGCTCGGCTCCCTCGTTCCAGATCGTCACCCGCCCTTCGGCATCGAGCAGATAGATGGCATGCCCCTGCGCGCCGTCGATCAAAAGATTGAGCTCTTCGGCGACGAGCGCGGCTTCCGCGTCGCGGCGCCGGGCGCGCCGATCGCTCTCGCGCATCCGGCCCCGCATTCGTTCGAAGCCGGCCGCCAAGGCGATGATCCCGCCGGCCGTCAGCAGAAACACCGCCGCTTCGACGAACGCCTGGATATCTCCACCGCGATAGCCCGCGAAATAGAGTCCAAGCGCGAGCGCAGGCAGCATCGCGATCGAAGCCGCGACAGGCCCGGCGAGAATGGCCGCCGCCAGAATGGCCGGCGCAAACAACAGAAAGGGAAGCGCGTTGCCGAGCCAGGGCTCAAGCCCATGACGCAGGAGCCCGGCCGCCGCGACGAGCACCAGCGCACAGGCAAGCCGGACGGTGAAAGAGCGGTGCACCAGCATCATCGACCGCGCGGCCTCCGCCCGCGCCACAGGGGCCGCGCCATCGCGCAGGCGTCCCTTCCCCCGCCTCGCTCCATAGCGGATTCGGGCCGCGAGCGAAATGGCTGGCGCTTTTGCGATCCGTAACCCTCCTTAAGGGCCATGCCGCCCCCGGCAGGGGCCGCGATGCATCCCGGCCATCAGGGAAACTACGGATGGCAGACGATGGCCGGGCCGCGCAGATACGGCAGGAGAGCCGCCGCCTGCCTTGCACGATCGGCGCAGCGGCCCGCACCCGTTTTCCGGCGCGATATCCGCACGGGCGCAGAAGGAGGTCATCGATGAAGGCCAGGCGCATCACGATCATCGATGGCCATCCGGACCCCGACCCGGCGCGCTTCCTCCACGCTCTCGCCGACACCTATGCCGCAGCGGCGGCGGCCGCCGGGCACGAGATCCGCCGGATCAATATCGCGACCCTCGAATTCGATTTCGTGACGAGCCGCGCAGAATGGGAGAACGGCCCGCTCCCGCGTGCGATTGCCGAGGCGCAGGACGACATCGTCTGGGCCGAGCATCTCGTCATTTTTTACCCGCTCTGGCTTGGCGATCTCCCCGCCTTGCTCAAGGGCTTCTTCGAGCAGGTCATGCGACCCGGTTTCGCCTTTCATCCGCGCCCCAAGGGCTTTCCCGAAAAGGCGCTCAAGGGACGAACCGCCCACGCCGTCCTGACGATGGGCATGCCCGCCCTTTTCTATCGCTTCTACTTTGGCGCTCACAGCCTGCGCAGCCTCGAGCGCAACATTCTCGGTTTCGTCGGTATCGCGCCCGTCGAGCGCAGTATCGTCGGCAATGTCGAGGGCGACCCGAGGCATCGGGCCATGTGGCTCGAGACGATGACCGCGCGCGGCGCCGCCGGGCGATGAGCAGGATGAGCGGCGATGAAGGAAACCGGCCATGGTTGATGTAGCAGATCCGCTGACGCTCAAATTTCACGGTGCAGCGGGTACGGTCACCGGCTCCTGCATGGAAGTCACGCTCGGTGAACGCAAGATCCTCATCGACTGCGGGCTGTTCCAGGGCTCGCGCAGCCTCGAGACGCTCAACCACGGGGCTTTCGGCTTCGACGTCGCGCGGATCGATGCCGTGGTCCTGACCCATTCCCACATCGATCATTGCGGATTGCTGCCCAAACTCGCCGCGGACGGCTATCGCGGCCCGATCTGGTGCACCGAGGCGACCGCCGATCTTCTCGAATATATGCTCGCCGACGCCGGCCGTATCCAGGAAAGCGACACCGAACGCCGCAATCGGCGCTACGACCGCGCAGGCGAGGAACGCTTCCGTCCGCTCTACACCGAGCAGGACGGCCTGCGCGCCTGGCGCCTCGCAAGACCCGTGCCCCTCGCTGAATGGTTCGAACCGGCAGCGGGCATGAAGGCAAGGCTATGGAACGCCGGCCATATCCTCGGCTCGGCGTCGGTCGAGTTCGAGGCGGGCGGCGTTCGCACGCTGTTCTCCGGCGATCTCGGCCCCGACAACAAGGCGTTCCAGGAGGATCCCGAAGCCCCCGCGGACCTGGATTATGTCGTCTGCGAGTCGACCTATGGCGACCGTTCGCGGCCCAAGGTCACGATCGAAGAGCGCCGCGCGCTGCTCGAAACCGAGGTCAAGACCGCCCTGGCGCGCGGCGGCAATCTCGTGGTTCCAACCTTTGCGCTCGAAAGGACGCAGGAACTGCTCCTCGACCTCGCGCGGCTCGCCGATGCGGGCCGTATTCCCAATGTCCCGATCTTCGTCGATTCGCCGCTCGCCAGCCGCGCGACGAAAGTCTTCGCGGCGCATGCGACCGAACTTCAGGATGTCGAGGGCGCAGACATCTTTCGTCATCCGTCGATCCGTTACGTCGAGGATGTTGCCGAGTCGATCCGCCTCAACAGCGTGTCGGGGGCGATTATCCTCGCGGCCTCGGGCATGTGCGAGGGCGGTCGGATCCGCCATCATCTCGAACATAATCTGCATCGGCGCCAGTCGACGATCCTGTTCGTGGGGTTCCAGGCCCGCGGATCGCTCGGACGGGTGATCCTCGACGGCGCCAAGCGGGTGCGCCTTTCGGGAAAGGACATCAACGTCCGCGCCGCGATCCGGCGTATCGATACCTATTCGGCGCACGCCGACCGCGACGAACTCGAAGCCTGGATTCGCGACCGCCTCCCGATCAGGGGCGGGCTGTTCCTCGACCATGGCGAGAGCGAGGCCATCGCTGCACTGCAGGACCTCATCCGGACGGACGCTCCCGGGCTCGCGATCGTGGCACCCGGAATCGGCGAGTGCTTCGCGTTGGCGTCCGGCAGCGTGCCGAAGCGGATCGAAACCGGGCGCGTCGATCTCGCCGCGATCGCGGGCGAGGACTGGCAGAACGAGTATGCCGACTTCGCCGCGAACCTGAAGCATAATCTGGCGCATATCCGCACCGAGGCAGGCCGCCGCAAGGCGCTCGAAGAGATGCGCCGCATCCTGGCGGGATATGAAGCGGCGCGATCGGAACAGAAGCGCCGCCGCCGCGCGGCCTAGCCAAGCCAGGCCTTGCGACGGACCGCATCGGCGATCAGCGCTACCAGATGAAAGCACGCGGTCGGCCACCGCGGAGAGCCGCGGCCGACTCCGTATAATCCCCAACAGCGAAGAGCGACCCGCCGGGTTAGAGAAGGCGCCGACAGTTCGGCAAAGGAGGCTGCCATGCGCGCGGAAGCATCGCCCCTCGGCGGGTTCACGGAGGACAATCGGCTGGCGCGAAAGATGGGGCTATGGTTCGCCCTCGCCGGGATAGCGCTACTGGTTCTCGGCCTGTTCGGCGCCGCCAACCTCATCATCGCAGGCATCGCCGCCACCTACAGCGTCGGCATTGCCATGCTGCTGGGCAGTATCGTCCAGGTCGCTCATGCCGCGGCCGTGCGCGGCTGGGCGCAGTCGGCGATCTGGCTCGGCGCGGGCCTGCTCTATCTGGGCGCGGGCCTCGCCGTCTTCTACGATCCGCTGTTCGCCGCACGGCTGTTCGTGCTGCTCCTTGCTGCCAGCCTTGCCGGGTCGGGCTTGCTGCGCATCGCCGTCGCGGCAGGCAAACGCGTGCGTGGCCGGGGCTGGCTCCTGCTCTCGGGATCGGTCAGCATCGTCGCCGCGCTCGCGATCGGTCTCGGCTGGCCGGGCAATTCGCTGTGGCTGCTCGGCTTCATCCTGGCGTTCGACCTTGGAATGCAGGGCATCGCGCTGCTGCTCGTCGGCCAAACGCTGCGGGCAAAGCGAGGAGACCGGATATGAAGGCGCTCGTCTATCTGGGGCCGGGAAACAAGGTGGTCGAAGAGCGCCCGGCCCCCGCGCTCGAGGCGGCCGGAGACGCGATCGTCCGCGTCACGCGAACGACGATCTGCGGCACCGACCTGCACATATTGAAGGGCGACGTTCCGACCTGCGAGTCCGGGCGCATACTCGGACATGAAGGCGTGGGCGTCGTCGAATCGGTCGGCGCCGCAGTAACGGGTTTCGAGCCCGGCGATCATGTCCTGATAAGCTGCATCACCGCCTGCGGCCGCTGCGACTATTGCCGCCGGGGCATGTATTCGCATTGCGCGGACGGCGGCTGGATTCTCGGCCACCGTATCGACGGCACCCAGGCCGAATATGTCCGTATCCCCCATGCAGACACCAGCCTCTACAAGATACCCGCAGGCCTCGACGAGGAAGCGCTCGTGATGCTCAGCGACATCCTGCCCACCGGCTTCGAGTGCGGCGTTCTCAACGGCAAGGTCGCACCGGGATCGACCGTCGCAATCGTCGGCGCCGGCCCGATCGGCCTCGCCGCCCTGCTGACGGCCCGATTCTACAGCCCGACCGCGATCATCCTCATCGATATCGACGACGCCCGGCTGGCGATGGCCCGGCACTTCGGCGCCACGCATGTCCTCAACAGCCGCGATGGCGAAGCAGCGGCCAGGCTGATGGCGTTGACGGGCGGACGCGGCGCCGACACGGTCATCGAAGCCGTCGGCATCCCGGCGACCTTCGAACTTTGTCAGGACCTCGTCGCTGCGGGCGGCACCATCGCCAATATCGGCGTTCACGGCGCCAAGGCCGATCTGCATCTCGATCGGCTCTGGTCGCACAATATCGCGATCACGACGCGGCTCGTCGATACGGCGGCGACACCGATGCTGCTCAGGATGGTCGAAGCGAAACAGGTCGATCCACGAAAGCTGATCACCCATCGCTTTCCGATGACCGATATCCTCAAGGCTTATGACGTTTTCGAGCATGCGGCCGACACGGGGGCGCTCAAGGTGATCATCGGAATTTGAGCGGGTCGGGGAGCGAGGACAGATGACGCAGCGCATGCACGATATCGCCCGGTCGATGGTCGATCTCCAGGCCGAGCTCGACCGCGAGATCGAAAAGCGGCGGCGCGCGCTGGGCGTGCACGTCCACGACCGGCTCGTCGAGTTCGAACATGGCCTTGTCGCCGAGCAGCGCAAACTGAAGACGAGTGTGCGCAGCTTTCTTGCCCGGTCCTCCTTCGGCGTGATCGCGACGGCCCCGGTCATCTATTCGATGGCGCTGCCGCTCCTCCTCCTCGACCTCTGGCTCACCCTCTATCAGGCGATCTGTTTTCGTATCTATGCGATCCCGCGCGTCGCGCGGCGCGACTATATCGCGTTCGACCGCAACCGCCTCGCCTATCTCAACTGGATCGAGGCGCTCAACTGCGCCTATTGCGCCTACGCCAATGGCGTCATCGCCTATGCGCGCGAGATCGGCAGCCGCACCGAACAATATTGGTGTCCGATCAAGCACGCGCTCAGGATCAGCGGGCCGCACGAGCGCTATTATCAGTTTCTCGAATATGGCGATGCCGAGGGGTATCGCACCCGTCTCGCGGACTTCCGCGCCCGCCTTGCCGAGACAAGCGAGGACGTGCCCGACGCTTATAGGGATCGAAGCCCGACGAGGAGCGGACAATGACCGGCGGAAAGAGCCTGAGCAGGCCGACAAGCAAGGGTTTCTGGAACGACGTCTCGATTCTCGAGATCGGCATCGCGCTCTCGCTGATGCTGCTGTTCCTTCTGTCGCAGAACTTTCTCGAGACGATCGCGGCCATCTATATGCTCGTCGCGGCCATGCTATTCGCTGCCGCCGTCCAGGGGCGTGTGGCCGCAGCCTCCGCCGACGCTCTCGATCGCCGGTTGTGGCTCGCCAGCGCGATCGCTTCTGTCGTCGAGGCGATCATTCTTTTCGTCGATCCGCTGCTCGGTAACCGCGATGCGGTCATGGCGATGGCGGCATTTCTGGCCGTCGGCGCCGGAGCGCGGCTGACCCTCGCACTCGCCCGCAATCATGCGGGGCGCGGCTGGTTGTATCTTTCGGGCGCGGTCGGGATGGCCGTGGCGCTGGCGATCGCCTTCGTCTGGCCCTTTGCCTCGATCCTTCCCGCCGCGCAGAGCCTCACGCTCGATCTGCTCGCGGTTGCCACGATGCTGGTGAGCGTAACCGGAAAGGTCCCCCTGTGTACGAAATGATCGAAACCCCGGACGATGTTCTGGCAGTCCGGATCGCCGGCAAGATCACCGGCGAAGACCTCAGGGACATCATGGACCGGCTCGACGTGATGATGGCGGTGAACAGCAAGGTTCATGTCTATGCCGAGACCAGCGCGATCGACGGGATCGAGATCGCGGGTCTTGCAGCCCATATTGCCCGCGCGACTCCGCTGCTCGGCAAGCTCGGTCATTTCGGGCGTGTCGCGGTCGTCGCCGACCAGGCCTGGATCCGTATCCTCACACGCATCGAAAGCGCGATCCTGCCGCATATCAGCTACCGGGTGTTCGAGCCCGGGCAGCGCGACGCAGCACTGGCATGGGTCAAGGGCGCGGCTTGACCCATGCCGCGGATCAATGCGCGATGGTGATATTGTCCTCGATGCGGGTAGCGTTCGGCGCCGACCAGGCGGCCCGCTCCGCGACACCACGCTCTACCCGGACTTTGACCTTGCCGCCGAGCTTCACCGTTCCGCCCGTGATCGAGACGGTCACGCCGGCGGCGTCGAGGTCGACCTGACGCTCGAAGCCGAGACGATCCGCTCCTTCAATCGGCCGCGATCTTTTCGGCGTAGGTTTCGCGTGCGCCGCGCATCTTGATCCAATGCCGTTGGCGCTTCGTGAACTGCATTCTTCCCGCATTCACGAAAAACCCAAAACCGTTGGCGAAACTCGGGCTTGTCGAGTTGGGGCAGACAGGGGGATGTTTGCCGCGACCGGCGCGATCCGTGCCCGAAACTTGCCAATATGGAGAATATGATGAAGCGCTTGATGACGCTCGCCCTGACCGCTGCCCTTGCCTCCTCTGCCGTGGTTGCCGCCCAGCCCGCACCGTCGATCGCGGTGAATTGCAACACCGAGGCCGCAACGCCGCGCAGCGAGGCCCCCAACCTTCACGGCAACTGGGATTTCGTGATGGATGTCGGAGGAACGCCCAACTTCGGGCTTCTCTCGATCGGTTTCGTCGGCAACGAATATGGCGGATCGCTGGCGCTGTCGCTGACCGCACCCGTTGTCCTGCGCGAAGTCGCGCTGACCGGCAACAGCTTCCGCATGACCGTCGCCTCCAGCGAGGGCAATGTGCAGTTCGAAGGTGTGCTCTCGGCCAGGGGCGACCGCATGTGCGGAACCGTTATCTATCACGACGGGAGCAGCTTCCCGGCGGTGGCCCAGAAGCGGCCTTCGACCTACCGGTCGCAACCGCAAGCCGAGCGGTCGCCAGCGCGCTGAGCGGCTGAACGGGCGGGCGACGGCCCGGGGGGCTCGGACCCCGCCGTTCATCATCTTCACCACCAGGTTCAACGAACCGGCTTTTTGCCGGACAGGGAGTTTTTACCCAATGAAATACAGCCTTTTGTGCGCTTCCGCGCTCTGCGGAAGCCTTGTTCTCGTGCAGCCTGCCCAGGCAGCCTGCACGACATCGACCGACGGCCAAAAGACCGTGGCGTGCAGCGGCAGCACCGCTTCGACCGTGGCCCTTGGGTCCGACGTCGATCGCTTCACCAACGACGGCGATATCGCCGTCTCGCTTGGTCTCGCGGTCACGGCCGGTACGAATACGGGCGACTTCACCAATAGCGGCACCATCACATCGACCTCCAACCAGATATATTCGGTCAAGATCGACGGATTTCGCGAAGGTGCGGTCTTCACCAACAGCGGCAGCATTACCACGGGAAGCAACGGCGCGTCGGCGGTCGCGATCGGCAGCAGTTCCACGGTCCGCAACAGCGGCCTGATCGCCGCACTCCCGGGGTCCGGAAACTCGATCGGTCTTTTGACCGACGGCGGCGGGGATATCATCAACCTCGTCGACGGAGAGATTCGCGGCGGCTTCGCGGGCGTCCGCGCCCTCGGCCAGACGAAGCTCGTCAACGCGGGGACGATCGCGGGCGCGAACGGCGCGCTGCTCGGTGCCGGATCGACGCTCGACAACAGCGGAAGCATGACCGGCAGTTCGAACGCCGTCGCAATCACCTCCGACGGGACGGTCATAAACCGCGAAGGCGGCGAATTGATCGGGACCGGAATAGCGGCCGCGGTGCTGCTTCAGTCCGGCTCGAACGCGGTCATCAACGCGGGCAGGATCGACACGACGGGTACGTCGTTCGGCAGCGCGGCCACCGTCGTCATTCTGCGTTCGAGCGCGGACAAGTCGAGCACGCTCCTCAACACGGCGACCGGCGTCATCGGCCACCAGGGCCAGGATTCCGGCGACGACGCCATCCTCGGATCCGGCGGGGCACTGTCGATCGCCAACGCCGGCCTGATCCATGCGGATATTTCGCTGAACGGAGGCGGCGCAGCGCGAACCGTGCTCAACGGTTATGACCTGGCAGGCAATGCTGTCGCCGGTCCCGGCCGTATCGAGGGCGATCTCTATTTCAACGGAAGCGATGACACCGTCAGCGTCCGCAACCGCGGCACGATCATCGGCGACATCTACCTCGGCGAGGGCGTCAACGAACTCTTCAACAGCGGAACCATCGAGGGAAGGATTTCCGACGTCGGCGATGCCGTCAATCATATCGTTCTCGCCGGGACATTGAACGGCGAGGGCGTTTTCGGCGGCACCACGACGCTTGAGGTGTCCGGGGTGCTCAACGGTTCGATCGTACTCGGCGGCAACGACGACACGGTGATCGTCGACGGCGCGCTCACGATCACGGGCGAGAATAGCATCAATGTCGGCGGCGGCGGCGGCGACATGGTGATCTATCGCGGCGATACCGGTTCCGTCGACGCCTGGCGGGTCAACGCCGAGAAACTGGTCAAGGACGGCGGGGGCACGACGATCCTTGGCTCCGAAGGGGCGACTTTCCTCGGCGGCGTCACCGTCGCCGACGGCACGCTGGTGTTCGGGACGGACCGCGCCGCCGACGAGATCGTCGGCGATGCGACGATCGGCGCCAGGGGTGTCTACCGCCTGGGCGGAACCCATCTCGGCGCCGTCAGCATCGCCGAAGGCGGAATCCTGCTGGGAACCGGACGCATCGGCGACGGCCGTTTCGCCGAACACACGCTGATGAACGCCGGAATCGTCGCGCCGGGCACCGCCGCGGGAGCGCTCGGAACACTCACAGTGCTCAGCGACTACACCCAGACCGCGACCGGCCGCCTCGATATCGAGCTCGGTGCGCCGGGGCTTTCCGATGTGCTCGAGGTTCGGGGGGTGGCCAATCTCGCCGGCACGGTGAACTTCATCCCGCTCGATCTTGCGGACACCAGCGCTTACACTTTCCTGACCTATGGGTCCCACACCGGCCAGTTCGACCGGATCGGCGGAGGCGGCCTGTTCTTCAGCTATTCGGTCGATTATCTCGCCGACCGCGCGGTCGTGAACGTCGTCAAATCGACGCCGACCCCCACGCCGACGCCGACAGGCTGCACGCCGGGCGATCCCGCACCCGGGACGACCGTGGTCTGCAAGCCGCCGATCAGCGGGCAATATGTCTTCACACCGGACGATCTCACCGTCAGCGTCGAAGGCTTGCTCGAAACCGCCGTCGATGGCGCGATGATCGGGACAAGGGGCGGCAATGCGGTCGTCAAGATCCTCGCGGGCGCAGGAATCGTGAATAGCCGCGAGAACAGCGGCGCGCTCGACGTCAGCGGCGCCAATCTCCGCGTCCTCAACGACGGCGTCCTCGACGCGGCGGGCGGCGCGGATGCCGCGCCGGTGGTGGTGCTGGCGCCCGCCGAGGGGACACGCGCCTATCTTCGCAACGCCGACGGCGCGCGGATTGGTCATGATGGCAGATCGACGCCTGCCACGGCGATCTTTGCCGACATGGTCGTCGGAGCAACGCCGGGCGAAATTGCGATCGAGAACGACGGCGCGATCTACGGCGACCTTGATTTATCGCGGGCCGCCCGCGCGCTGGTCGACAACGGTTTCGTCATCGACAGCGCGACGCAGACCGCGGGACGGCGCCTGATCGACGGAAATATCAAGACCGGGGCCGGAAACGATGAACTGCGCAACAACGGAACGATCACCGGCACCATCGACGCCGGCGCTGGCGACGATGTCATCCTCAACTATCCCGACGCCGTGATCGGCGGCACTGTTCGCCTTGGCGACGGCGACGACATCTACTCGCAGGAAGCGGGACGTCTGGGCGGCGCGCTCGACATGGGCGACGGTGACGATCTCGTCGAGTTCGGCGGTTCGATCGGCGGGAGCGTCACACTCGGCGCCGGCGACGACGCCCTTGGCATCTATGGCGCAGCCGATCTGGCGGCAGGCGCGACAATCGACGGCGGCGCGGGTGTCGACACCCTCGTCTTCGCCGGCAATACCGGGACCTGGGACGCCTCGCGCTTCGCCGGTATCGAAACGCTCGGCAAACAGGGCGGCGGCACCTCTGTCATCACCGGCAACTGGGCGCTGGGACCGGATGCCGTGACCAGCGTCGTCGACTCGGGCATTCTCGAGCTTGCCGCCAATGCGGAGCTGTCGACGGCTGTCGAAGTCGCGGCGCGCGGGACATTTCTCGTGAACGGCCTTGTCCGGGACAGCGTCACGATCACCGAGGCTGGCGGCATCGTTGGCGGCAGCGGCGCGATCGGAACCGCGATCGATCTCGCGGGCGGCCGCAAGGCCAATCTCGTGAACGGCGGCATCGTCGCTCCGGGCGGTCTGCGGGTCGGGAGCGAGTTCGGCACCCTGACCGTGTTCGGCGACTATGTGCAAAACGCCGCCGGCGAGCTTCACATCGAACTCGGGGCGCCGGGCGTCAGCGACCTTCTGGACGTCCGCGGCGCGGCTTCGCTCGACGGCGCGGTGCAGTTCATACCGCTCGATGCGGGCGCCCTCGGCCCCTACACTTTCCTCAAGGCCGCGGGGGGAGTGAACGGGCAGTTCGCGCAGGTCAATCCTGACGAGCAACTGGCACAGCAGGGCATCTTCTTCACCTATGCCGTCGACTATAGCGTCGCCAACCAGGTCTCGGTGAACGTCACGCGGACGCAGACGACACCTACGCCTACGCCTACTCCTACTCCGACTCCGACGCCGACGCCGACGCCGACGCCGACGCCTACCCCCACACCAACCCCGACCCCCACTCCAACTCCGACTCCGACGCCTACTCCAACACCGACCCCCACGCCCACGCCGCCGCTGGAGTTGAACCTCAACGCCAACCAGCAGGCCGTGTTCGATGCCTTCGGTTCGAGCGGCGTCTTCACGAGCGACCTCGCCGGGGTTCGGGCCGAGCTCAACTGGATCGACCCTTCGAAGGCGGGCGCCGCGCTCGGCACCTTCTCGGGCGAGATCTACGCCGACACGCCCGCCATTGCCGCAGAAGCCGGAAGCGAGTTCGTGCGTCTTGTCGGCAATCGCATGACCGACGCCCGCTCGGGTCGCTCCGAGCCCGGCGAACGCTGGCACGGCATGAACGTCTGGGCGCAGGCGATCGGCAACATCGGCGATGTCGATGGAACGGTCGCCGCCGCGGGCTACGACCGACAGGTCGGCGGTCTCGCAATCGGCGTCGACGCCGAACTCGGCGCCGAAACCCGGATGGGCCTCGCGGCCGGCTGGTCGACGGGCGATGCGAAGCAGGCGCAAACCGCGTCGCGCGTCGATGTCGACAGCTACCACGTCGGCGCCTATGCGACGGCCGGTTTCGGTCAGGGTTTCCTCGATGCGCAGGCAAGCTATGCGCATCACGATCTCGACGTGAGCCGGACCCTCTCGACGGGGATGTCGAGCCGCACGGCGACGGGGAACGTCTCGGCCAACGAAATCCGCGGCTCGATCAAGCTGGGCGCGAATTTCGGATCCGGGAAGGTCGATTTCCGGCCGTTTGCGAGCCTCGGATACGCCCGCGTGCATCAGGGCGGGCTCACCGAGCGCGGTGCCGGCGACGCCGGTCTTGTGGTCGGAAAGTCCCGGTTCAAAGCCGCGACCGGAAGCCTCGGCTTCGAACTTCAGGGCAACCTCGGCGCCGACGGCCGCATCCATCCCTATGCCGATCTCGCGCTCGCGCATGACTTCGAACGCGACGGCCGGGAGGTGACCAATCGCCTGATCGGCGGCGGAAGCGCGTTCCGGATCACGGGTGTGCGTCCGGGCCGGACCGCCGGCATCGCCAACATCGGCGTTATCGGGACGCTCGGCTCGGCGCAGTTCCGGATCGGCTATGGCCTCGAAGTCCGCGAGCGGATGGAGGCGCATACGCTCTCCGGCGGAATCACGTTCCGCTGGTAAGCCGGAGGCTCCCGGCGGCAACCCCCGGCTCGTCGGGAGCCTCCTTGACAGATTTTGATGGGCGACCTTTATGAACATGCAGACAAACATGCGGACCGGCGCTGCAACCCTGGATGACGGCTGGCGCCGCTGGATCGCAGACAATCTGCTGCGCGGCGCCGATCGGGGAGGGCTGATCGGAGCGATGCTTGGCGCGGGGCTCGACCGCCTCTTGATCGAACAGGAACTGAGGTCGGCAGAGGAGCATCCCTATCTGCTCGCTGCCCGCCGCCTGCAGGCACGATCGGCCAAGCAGCACTGGATGGCTTCGGCGCTCGGACGCCTGGAAGAACTGGATCCCTGCGGCGTGGAACGCCGGGAGACCATCGATCGGCGCACCTTCTTCGAGGAATTCTACGCGCGCAATCGGCCGCTGATCCTGACGCGCGCGATCGAGGATTGGCGGGCTCCTTCCCTTTGGTCGCTGGACTATCTCGAACAGGCGGCAGCCGGCGCAACCGTCGAGATTCAGGCCGGGCGCAGCGTCGATCCTCACTATGAGCAATACTCCGCCAACTATAAGCGGGTCTCGACGTGGCGAGCCTTTCTGACCGCCCTTCGCCGCGGCGGAATCAGCAATGATTTTTATCTCACCGCAAACAACGGAGCCGCGAACCGGCAAGCTCTGGCACCGCTATGGAGGGATTTCGGCCCGATCGACGGGCTCCTGTCCAAAGACTGGCGCGAGCAGGGCTTTCTCTGGCTCGGGCCGCAGGGAACGATCACGCCCTGGCATCATGATCTGACGAACAATCTCCTCGTCCAGATCGTGGGGCGCAAGCGGATCACACTGGCGTCGCCCGCCCAGACCCCGCGCATGCGCAACCATTGCCACTGCTATAGCGAATTCGGCCAGGACGCCGCCTGTTCGGGCGCCGGGGAGGGAAACAGGCCCCACCTGTTGCGCTGCGAGCTCGGCCCCGGCGAACTGGTCTTTCTGCCGATCGGCTGGTGGCATCATGTCGAGGCGCTCGATCTGTCCGCCAGCCTGACGCTGACGAATTTCGAAGGCCCCAACGACTTCCATAAAAATTATACGACCTTTGACGCGCTGTAAGCGCGGGCTGCGACTTTCGTCCCGGGCGGCATCGGCCCGCTTGATGCCGTATTGACGGTAGCCATGCAGCATGGAGCGCCGTTTCCGTTCGGCGATCGGCACTGGAGCACGGGCGTTTCTCCCTGACCCATATTGCCGGAGGTCGCGGGTCGCGATGCCGGTCGACAATCGGGAATGTCGTGAGTAGCGTGCGCGCGTGACCGATAGACCGATGCAATTGGCGATACGTGAATGGCGGGCAATGGGGAAGTGGCGGACGCCCTTGAAGGCCGTCGCTTTCGGTGGGCTGCTGGGGGTGACGGGGCCATTCGGATCGCAGAACGCTTTCGCTCCCGCGGTGCGCTATCCTCTCTGGATGGTCCTTGCGCTCGTCGGCTTTGGCGCCGCGGCCGTTGCGGAGCGTGTCCTTCCGTCGACTTCGCCGGGCAGAAGAAAGGCCACCCGGTTCATCGCCGTCGCAGCCGTATCCGCAGTGCCCGTGACCTTCTTTGTCGCGTGGGCTTTCTCGGTGGTCCAGCCAGGCAGAACATACAGCCCCGTTCAGATGCTCGCCCTGTTCCCGTTCGTAGCGCTGATCCAGTTGCTGATTGTCCTCGTCATTTCTCTGGACGACCGGACCGCGGTCGTCACGACGATGGAGCCGCCGGCCGCAGCTCCCGAATATCCACCCGAACTCTTGTCAAAGCTTCCCGCGCCCCTGCGCAGGGACATCCTCGCCCTTGAAGCGGACGATCATTATGTGCGCGTCCATACGCTTCACGGATCGGCACTGATCCTGATGCGGCTGGCGGACGCGGCGGCGCTCATCGATTCCCGGCTCGGCCTGCGCGTGCACCGAAGCTGGTGGATAGCCCGGGACGGCGTTCGCACGCTGGAAAGGGCACCGGGACGAACAGTTGCCCGAATGATTGACGGCACGGCCGTTCCAATCAGCCGGACCTATTTGCCGGCGGCGCGGACGATCTTGACCGATTAGCCGTATCGCGCCGACCTGATCCGGTGGAGCGAAACGTCAGCTGCGGGTTCCCCGTCATCCTCTTCGTCGACCCGCTGCTCGACGTCATCTTCGGATACATGTCGCGCCCTTTGGCCCAACCGCCGCCAGTGCATGCTTTCGAATCCGTACCGCGATGCAGCCCGCTCACCTGCAAATCCCCTGACCGACATTGTTCAATCTGTCGCGAAGCGACGATACAAAAAGGGCTTGAAGCGCGGGCCGCACCTGTAGATAGGGAGCCCGACGGAGTGTCGGAGTCCGAAAAGAGCCAGGTGCGGACGCACTGGGCAGCAGGACTTTGAAATTGCGGGTGTAGCTCAATGGTAGAGCAGAAGCTTCCCAAGCTTACGACGAGGGTTCGATTCCCTTCACCCGCTCCACCTTCACCGTCTGATCGACAAACCCGATATCGCGATAGGCGGTCAGGAAGCTGACGTCGGCGGCGTCGCGACCGACGCAGATGCGGGCGATTTCGCTGCCCCGGCTCATTCCCGTCGCATCGAGCGGATGCCAGCCGCCGTCGAGAAAGACTTCGGCGACCGCATGGAAATCCTGCGGACTGACGTCTGGGGCATAGGCGCTCGCCATCCGCGCCGGGATATGCGCGGCGCGCGCGAGCGCGATCAGCACATGCGCATAATCGCGGCACACCCCGCGCCGCTCGACAAAGCTGTCGAGCGCGCCGGTTTCGGCGGTGCTGGTCCCCGCGACATAGGTGAAGCGGCTTTCGATCCAGTCGCGCATGCGCGCGATCTTTTCGCCGCCCTCGCCGTCGCCGAAGCGCCGGTCGACGAAGGCGTGGAACTTGTTCGACGGGCAATAGCGCGATTCGTTGAGGTAGGCGACCGCGTCGGCGGGCAGGCGATGAAGCGGCACCGCGGGCAGCGTCCGCACGTCGACCGCGGGCCGGTCAACCTCGACCAGCGCCGAATAGCGCGCGTGGAGCATGCCGCCGGCGCGCAGCCAGACGCGCTCGCCGATGCCGTCCTGCGCCGGCTGGCGCGCGAAATGTTCGGGGCGGCCGACATCGAGCGAGGCGCGGATCACGCGCTGGTCGGGCAACGCCGCGGCCTCGATCTGCAGCATCAGGTCGACCGGGTCGCCGAGGCGGTAATTTAGGGAGGCGGAGATGGCGAGTTTCATCTATCGGCAACGCATGGAAGAGGGATCGGTGCCGCTAGGCGCGGCCGCGCGCGAGCGCAAGCCGTTCCCGCGCTTCCCCCAGCACAGGATGTTTTCGTGACCGCTGCGCGCACCATTCCCTTCATCGTCGCCACCATCTTCATCGACGCGATCGGTTTCGGCATCATCATGCCCGTGCTGCCCGACCTGGTGATGGAGGTCGGCCGCGTCGGCCTCGCCGATGCGATGGGCATCGCCACAGCGATCGGCCTCGTCATGGCGGTCGCGACCTTCCTCGCCTCGCCGGTCCTCGGCAATCTGTCCGACCGTTTCGGGCGGCGGCGCGTGCTGCTCCTGTCGCTCGCCGGACTCGCCGCCGACTATGTGCTGCTGACCATCGTTCATACCCTGCCCTGGCTGTTCGTCGCGCGCGCGCTGTCGGGGATTTTCGGGGGCAGCGTCGCGGCGGCGCAGGCGGCGATCGCCGACGTCACCCGGCCCGAGAATCGCGCGCGCAACTTCGGTTTCGTCGGCGCGGCCTTCGGCGTCGGCTTCGTCGTCGGCCCGGTGATCGGCGGCTTCCTCGGCGAGGTCGGACCGCGCGCGCCCTTCGTCGCCGCCGCGCTGCTCGCCGCCGCGAACATGCTCTACGGGCTCTTCATCTTTCCCGAGACGCTGCCGCCCGAACGCCGCCGCGCCTTCGACTGGCGCCGCGCCAATCCGTTCGGCGCGTGGAGGACGATGCGCAGCCTGCCGGGGATGAACGGGATCGCGGCGGTGCTGACGCTGTGGCAGGTCTCGAGCCTCGTCTATCCGATGACATGGAGCTTCTATTGCATCGCGCAGCTCGGCTGGTCGCCGAAGATGATCGGTGCCAGCCTCGCCGCGGTCGGGGTGGCGATCGCGCTCGGCCAGGCGCTGGTCGTCGGACCCGCGGTGCGGCGTTTCGGCGAACGCGACGCCGCGACGATCGGCATCCTCGTCGCGGTCGCCGTCTATGTCGGCTACGCCTTCGTCGACACGAGCTGGGGCGCGTTCCTGCTGATCGTGCCGATCATGTTCCAGGCCCCGGTGCAACCCTCACTCAACGCGCTGATGTCGCGGCGCGCGAGCGCGGCGATGCAGGGCGAGGTGCAGGGCATTTCGGCGATGGCGATGGGGCTGGGCCAGATCGTCGCCCCGACGCTGCTGATCGGGACCATGGCCTGGTTCACCGGCGACGGCGCACCGGTGCATTTCCCCGGCGCCGCCTTCCTCGTCGCGGCGCTGTTCGGCCTGTTCGCGCTGGCGATGCTCCGCCGCCTGCCGCGCGTCACCGCGGCGAGCGACGCACCCGCCGATCAGATGCCGCCGTCGGTCACCGCATAGCCCGCGGCCTCGAGCCCCGCGGTGACCTGCGCGACGCACGCCGCGACGGTCGCGGCGTCGGTCGAACGGATCACGAAATTGGCACCCACCTTGCCGTCGCGAAAGAAGGGATAGCTGCCGATCGCGACGCCGGCGTGCTCGGCCTCGCCCCGGCGGAGCAGGTCGGCGACCTCGCTTTCGGGCGCCCAGGCGCCGATCGTGTGCGCGACGAGCGGCGCACCACCCTCGAGCTGCCCCGTCAGCGCGTCGAGCATGCCCGCGGTGATGTGCGGCACGCCCGCCATCACGAACAGATTGCCGATGCGGATCCCGGGCGCGCCCGACATGCGGTTGGGGATCAGCTCGGCGCCGTCGGGCGTGCGCGCCATGCGCAGCCGCGCCTCGGTCAGCTCGCCGCCGCGCGCGGTGTAATAGCGTTCGAGGATCGCACGCGCGTCGGGATGGACGATCACCCCGACGCCGAGCGCCCTGGCGACCGCGTCGACGGTGATGTCGTCGTGCGTCGGGCCGATCCCGCCGGTGGTGAAGACATAGTCGTAGCGCGCGCGCACCGCGTTCAGCGCATCGACGATCTCGTCCTCGACGTCGGGGACGATGCGCACTTCACGCAGGCGAATCCCCTGCACATCGAGCCAGGTCGCGATCTGCGCGACATTCTTGTCCTGCGTGCGGCCCGAGAGAATCTCGTCGCCGATCACCAGCACGGCGGCGGTCCAGATGCGTTCGTCGCTCATGCCTTGCCTTAGCCCGCTGGCATGACAAAACAAGTCCGGTGGCGCACCGACAATGTTCCTGATATGTTCCATTCGACTCACAACCCCGGGAGAGACGCGATGGCCGACGATCTGATTTTCCATACCAACCCGATGTCGCGCGGACAGATCGTCCGCTGGATGCTCGAAGAAGTGGGCGCACCCTATGAAACGCGCATCCTCGATTATGGCACGACGATGAAGGATGCCGCCTATCTGGCGATCAACCCGATGGGCAAGGTTCCCGCGGTGGTGCACGGCGGCCGCGTCGTCACCGAATGCGCCGCGATCTGCGCCTATCTCGCCGACGCCTTCCCCGCCGCCGGGCTCGCCCCCGACCCGGCCGACCGCGCCGATTATTACCGCTGGCTCTTCTTCACCGCCGGGCCGGTCGAGCAGGCGATCACCGCGAAGCATTTCGGGATCGAACCCGACGCCGACCAGCAGCGCATGGCGGGCTTCGGCTCGCTCGCCGCGGCGCTCGACGCGCTCGAAGGCGCGGTTGCGGGCAAGGCCTTCGTCGCCGGCGACCGCTTCAGCGCCGCCGACGTCTATGTCGGCAGCCAGATCGACTGGGGTCTCCAGTTCGGGACGATCGCGAGCCGCCCCGCGTTCGAGGCCTATGTCGCGCCGCTGCGCGAACGCGCCGCCTACCAGCGCGCGAAGGCGATCGACAACGGACTGATCGCCGAGATGCAGGGTCAGGGCTGAACCGCGCGATCGGGGTCGCTTCGGGGCGGGAAGGTGGACGTTCCCGCCTCGCCATCCCGGACGTGATCCGGGATGGCGATGAACGACAGGCCCCTAGCCGGTCAAAGCGACCCCGCTCCTCCCTGTCGCGCAGCGATGGGGAGGTGGCAGCCCCCAGGGCTGACGGAGGGGTCGGCGCCGTCAGGCGCCGCGCGGCCCCTTTCGGCCCCTTCACCACTCGCTGCGCGAGCGGTCGCGCTGGCGCTGCGCGCCGTCTTCGACTCCCCCATGGCTTCGTCACAGGGAGGAGGGGTGCGCGCTACCGGTCAAAAGCGGTCGATGCCGCCGCGCCCCTGGCCTCACCCCCAAAGCAAAGAGCCCGGCGAATTGCTTCGCCGGGCTCTCGCGGTTTTGCGTCTCTGCCGGTGCGCTTATTCGCGGCTGCCGAGCAGGTTGAGCAGGAAGGTGAACATGTTGACGAAGTCGAGGTAGAGCGACAGCGCACCCATGATGATCGTCTTGCCCATCATGTCCGTCCCGCGGACGTAGAAATACATGCTCTTGATCTTCTGCGTGTCGTAGGCGGTGAGGCCCGCGAACAGCAGCACGCCGACGATGCTGATGACCAGGCTGAGCGCGCTCGACTGGACGAACATGTTGATCAGCATCGCGACGAGGATGCCGACGACGCCCATGATCAGGAAGGTGCCGAAGCCCGACAGATCCTTCTTGGTCGTGTAGCCATAGAGGCTGAGGCCGAGGAAGGCCGCCGCCGTGGCGAAGAAGGTCGTCGCGATCGAGGTCGCCGTGAAGGCGAGGAAGATCGTCGACATCGACAGGCCCATCACCGCGGCATAAACCCAGAAGATCGCCTGCGCGGCGGTCGTCGACAGCTTGTTGATGCCGAAGCTCAGGACCATCACGAACGCGAGCGGCGCCAGCATCACCACCCACATGAGCGGCGAACCGATCAGCGACTGGATGAAGCCCGTCTGGAAGGCGAGCAGGGCGACGATGCCGGTGAGCAGCACGCCCGACGCCATATAGTTGTAAACCGACAGCATGTACGACCGCAGGCCGGCATCGACGGCCTGGTCCATCGCACTCGCGCTGGCTCCGAAACCGGAAGCCGCCATATTGGGGTCGTTCCAATTAGCCATTTTCATCTCCATAACCGGCCAGCCCATACCGGCCGTGTTGCGAATATCGGCATTTTCGCCCCTGCTTTCAAGCGAAACCGGACAGAAGGCCCATTTGCGTTTTCCGCGGCGGACAAAGTGCCTATGTTCGAACGGCCATGTCGACCCATCGCCTGTTCGTCGGACTCCGCCCGCCCCGCCCCGTTCGCGCCGCGCTCATCGCCGCGATGCACGGCATTGCCGGCGCGCGCTGGCAGGACGACGAGCAGCTGCACCTGACGCTGCGCTTCATCGGCGAGGTCGACCGGCATCGCGCCGAGGATATCGCCGCGGCGCTCGGCGCGCTGCACGCGCCGCCGGTGACCGCGCGCGTCGCCGGGGTCGACCTGTTCGAACGGCAGGGCCGCCCGCATATGGTGTGGGCGAGGGTCGCGCCCGAAGACGCGCTCGCGGCGCTGCACCGCAAGGTCGAGCAATTGCTCGTTCGCGTCGGGGTCGCGCCCGAACCGCGCGCCTTCGTGCCGCATATCACGCTCGCGCGGCTCAATCGCGGATCGGGCCCGGTCGCGCCCTTCCTCGCGCTGCACAGCGACCTCGCCAGCCCCTCCTTCGTCTTCGGCCATGTCACGCTCTACGAAAGCGAACTGGGGCATGGCGGCTCGCGCTATCATCCCGTCGCGCGCTATCCGCTCGACGCGGCGGTTCCGGCGACGAGCGCCGCCGCGACCGCGCTGACGTCGTCCCACGTCGCGCCGAAGCCGTCCTCGTCGCCATAATAGGGGTCGGCGACGCTGTCGCCCGCGCGGCCGGGGACCAGATCGAGCATCAGCATCAGCCGCGCGGTGGCTCCGGCGGGGCGGATCGCGCGCGCATCGCGCAGATTGTCGGCATCGGCGGCAAGGATCAGGTCGAAGCGCATGAAGTCGGCGGCGACAAGCTGCCGCGCGCGCAGGTCGCCGATGTCGGTGCCGTGGCGCCGCGCCTCGGCCTGCGCCCGCGGGTCGGGGGCGCGGCCGATGTGCCAGTCGCTCGTCCCCGCCGAATCGAGCGCCGCGTCGATCCCGGCGTCGGCAAAGGCCGCGCGCGCCGCGCCTTCGGCGAGCGGCGACCGGCAGATGTTGCCGAGGCAGAGAAAGAGAATTGCGGGCCGCTCCGTAACGTTCATCATCCTGTCCTGTCTTTCGCACCAAAGTTGAACCGACTTTCAACTTGCGCGCGCTCGCGGCTCTGCTAGCCAGTGCGGACAACGATAACGACTGAGGGAGAGGGTGGCCAGATGGCGGAAACGACGAACGAGGGACTCGCGGGCGCCGCGGCGGAAACCGCCGAGCCCGAACGCCGCGCGAGCAGCTACAGCTGGTATGTGCTGAGCGTCCTGGTCGTCGTCTACATCCTCAATTTCATCGACCGCCAGATCATCAGCATCCTCGCGGTCGACATCAAGGCCGACCTCGGCCTGCGGGATTCCGACATGGGTTTCCTTGGCGGCGCCGCCTTCGCCGTCTTCTATGCGCTGTTCGGCATCCCGCTCGGCCGCCTCGCCGACAATTGGAGCCGCGTCAAACTGCTGTCGATCGGCCTGACTTTGTGGTCGGCGATGACCGCGCTGTCAGGCTTTGCCTATGACAAGGTCAGCCTGACCTTCGCACGGATGGGGGTCGGCGTCGGCGAAGCGACCGCCAGCCCGACCGCCTACTCGCTGATTTCCGACTATTTCCCGAAACGGCAGAAGGCGACCGCGCTCGCCATCTATTCGTCGGGGCTCTACCTTGGCGGCGGCGTTTCGCTGTTCATCGGCGCGCTGATCGTCGAAGCGTGGAACAAGGCCTATCCGGGCGGCGGACCAATGGGACTCGTCGGCTGGCAGGCGGCGTTCCTTGCGGTCGGCATCCCCGGCCTGCTGCTCGCGCTGTGGGTCGCCACGCTTCGCGAACCGGTGCGCGGCGCCATGGACGGCGTCGCCAGCCCCAGCTCGCCCGCGCCCTTCCGCGAGTTCGGCAGGGATTTGTCGACGATCGTCCCGCCCTTCACGCTGATCGGCGCGGCGCAGCGCGGGACCGCGGCGCTCGCGATCAATATCGGCTTTGCGGTCGGCATCGCGGCCTTTGCCTGGTGGATGATCGAACTGACGGGCAATCTGCCGCAATGGTCGGCGGTCGGGCTCGGCTATTATGCCGTCTTTTCCTGGGCCTGCACGCTGCGCGCCCGCGATCCCGCGACCTTCCGGCTGATCTGGGGCACCCCCGCCTTCATCTGCACCACGCTCGGTTACGGCATGGTCAGCCTTGCCGCCTATGCCCTCGCCTTCTGGTCGGCCCCCTATGCCGAGATCGTGCTGGGCCTGCCCAAGCAGGAACTAGCCTTCATACTCGGCGCCAATGGCGCGGTGAGCGGCTTCGTCGGCGTGATCATCGGCGGGCGCATGGCCGACGCCTTGCGCGCAAAAAACCCCGCGGGGCGCATCCTGATGATCATCTTCGGCGTCGTCGCGCCGATCGTCCCGATCTGGATCGGCTACACGACCGCCGAACCGGCGCTCTTCTATACGATGAACTTCCTCGCCGGGATGTTCGGCGCGGCGGCGCTCGGCGCGGCAGCGGCGACGACGCAGGATCTGGTGCTGCCGCGGATGCGCGGCACCGCGACCGCAGCCTTCTTCCTCGGCACCACGCTCGTCGGCCTGTCGTTCGGCCCCTATATGGTCGGGCAGATTTCGGACCTCGCGGGCACGATGGTCGACGGCAAGCCCGTCGGCGACCTGCGCACCGGCATCCTGTCGCTGATCGGCGTCGCGCCGATCGCGCTGGCGTTGCTGGTCTATGCCTATCGCACCGTGCCGCAGGCCGAGGCGACGATCGAGGAACGCGCGCGGGCTTAGGAGAGCCGCGCGCCGCCGCCGCGGCATCGCCCCCGGCGGACGCCAGAGCCAAGCGAAGCCGGACGAAACCCGCGTCGCGCGCGGGCGTTAGCCCGCCGGCGCCGCGATGACGCCGCACACGATGCGGTCGCCGCTGTTGCCGCTGGGGTCGGTCCTGTAGTCGTCAGGCTTGGCGTGAATGACGAAGGCCGCGCCGTCGGCGTCGAGCAACGCGCCCTCGCCCGACAGCCGCGTGCCGACGAGGCGCAACGTCGCGCGGCCGATCGTGTCGGGTTCGATCACCAGGTTCGGCATGTCGCCATGATGCGCGCCCATCGGGTTTTCGCGGCCGTGCTGCGCGCCCGTCGGGTTCCAGTGCGGGCCCGCGGTGGTGAATTTGGGCGCATCGCACTGGCCGACGGCGTGGACGTGCATGCCATAGGTTCCGGCCGCAAAGCCGCGCGCGACGAGTTCGAGGCGCAAGCCGTCGCTGTCGCGGAAGATGTCGACACGGCCGCGGTCGGCGCCGCGCGCGTCGAACAGCGGCGCGCTGGCGTCGGGGACGGGCAGGTTCGATGCCGGGTCCTTCTTGCCCGGCGAACAGGCGGCGAGCGCAAGGCAGAGCAGCGCGGCGCCCGCGGCGGTCGATGTACGGCCAAAGGTCGGACGGATCGTCATATGTCTGCTCCCCGGATGTTCGCCCGGACCCGCCCATGCGGCCGTGGCGCTTTCGTTCGCTGGCGCGATGATGCCCTTATTCGGCGGCGGTTCCAATAGCGATATGGCGAAAGCCGTGGCGGGCTACCTCGTCGCGGCGATAGATGTTGCGCAGGTCGACGAGCAGCTTGTCGGCCATGCCCGCGCCGAGCCGTGCGAGGTCGAGCGCGCGGAAGGCGTCCCATTCGGTGACGATCGCGACCGCGTCGGCGCCCGCGGCCGCGGCATAGGCGCTGTCCTTCATCTCGACAGCGGGCATCATCGGCGCCGCGATCGCCATGCCCTCGGGATCGTAGGCGGTGACGCGCGCGCCGGCGTCGATCAGCGTCTGGACGATCGCGAGGCTGGGCGAATCGCGCATGTCGTCGGTGTTGGGCTTGAAGGTGAGGCCGAGCAGCGCGACGGTCTTGCCGCGCGCGTTGCCGCCGAGCGCGGTGACGATCTTGCGCCCCATCGCGCGTTTGCGCAGGTCGTTCGCCTGCACCGTCGCCTCGACCAGCCGCAGCGGCACGTCATTGTCCTGCGCGGTCTTGAGCAGCGCGAGCGTGTCCTTGGGGAAGCAGCTGCCGCCGTAGCCGGGGCCGGCGTGGAGGAACTTCGCCCCGATGCGATTGTCGAGCCCGATGCCGCGCGCGACGTCCTGCACCTCGGCGCCGACGGCTTCGCACAGGTCGGCGATCTCGTTGATGAAGGTGATCTTGGTCGCGAGAAACGCGTTGGCGGCATATTTGATCATCTCCGCCGTGCGGCGGCGGGTGACGAGGATCGGCGCTTCGTTGAGGAAGAGCGGGCGGTAGATTTCGCGCAGCACCGCTTCGCCGCGCGCATCCTCGGCGCCGATGACGATACGGTCGGGGCGCTTGAAGTCGCCGATCGCGGCGCCTTCGCGCAGGAATTCGGGGTTGGAGGCGACGCTGTGGCTGCGCCCTGGCGCGCCCTCGCGCAGGATGCGCTCGACTTCGTCGCCGGTGCCGACGGGGACGGTCGACTTGGTGACGATCACGCAGTCGTGGTCGAGGGTGACGGCGAGTTCCTCGGCGGCGCCGAAGACGTAAGAAAGGTCGGCATGGCCATCGCCGCGGCGCGATGGCGTGCCGACCGCGATGAACACCGCGTCGGCGTCCGCGACCGCAGGCGCAAGTTCGGTGGTGAAGGACAGGCGCCCCGCGGTGACATTCGCGGCGACGAGCGCATCGAGCCCGGGCTCGTAGATCGGCATGCGGCCCGCGTGGAGCGCGTCGATCTTCGACGCATCCTTGTCGACGCACACGACGTCATGGCCGAAATCGGAGAAGCAGGCCCCCGACACGAGCCCGACATAGCCCGTTCCGATCATGGCGATTTTCATCTGCGAAGCCCTTCTGCTGATGGGGGAGCGCGGCGACGGCGCGCGGCGGGGAGTGCGGGCGCGTCCTTAAGGCCAAAGCGCGCAAAGGGAAAGGGCCGCGAATCGCTTCGCGGCCCCGACCTGTTTCACGCGAATCCGATCAGCGATCAGAAGACGCGGGCATATTGTTCGTTGCCGACGAAGCCGAGCTTGCCGACGCCGCTGCGCTTGACCACCGCCATCACGCGATCGACGACGATATAGCGTGCATAGGGATCGGGCTGGACCTGCAGCTCGGGCTCGACCGGAAGCGACTTGGTCTGGATCAGAAACTGCTCCAGCTGCGCAAGGTCGACCGGCGTGCCGTTCCAGGTGATCGTCCCGGCGGGATCGATCATGACCTTGTTCTTTTCCGGGTCGACATTGTTCTTCGAATCGCTCGGAACCGGAAGGTCGATCTTCACCGCGTGGGTCTGGACCGGGATGGTGATGATGAACATGATGAGGAGCACGAGCATGACGTCGATCAGCGGCGTCGTGTTCATATCCATCATCGGTTCATTGTCGTCCCGATCTCCAACTGCCATGGACATGGGTTTATTCCTTCATTGCTTGGCGGAGACCGCGCTTACATGCGACCCAGCGTGGCCGAGCCAGGAGCCGGTTCGGAAATGAACCCGATCTTCTGGAAACCGGCGAACTGCATCGTGTAGATCACACCGCCGATGCACTGGTAGGGCGTGTTCACGTCGCCGCGAATATGCACTTCGGGGAAGTTTTCCTCGGTGATATTCTCGGGGCCGCCGATCTCTGCGAGCAGATCTTCGAGCTTTTTCTGACCCTTTTCGAGCAAGACCTTCGAATCGACCGGGGTCTGACCCCAATAGACTTCGCACGCGGTGCTTTCGGGGTTCGGTTGGCCGTCGCCGTCGGTGTCGCCCGAACGGACGGACAGCAACACATTCTCAGGCTTGGTCGTCGTCGGTTCAAAGACCACGTCGGGGAGCTTGAGGTTCACCGTTTCCAGCACCACGGGAACCGTGATGAGGAAGATGATGAGCAACACAAGCATGATGTCCACGAGCGGGGTCGTGTTGATCTCCGACATCGGGGCATCTTCGCCCTTGTCGCCTACACTCATCGCCATAGGATTAGCATCCTGTCACAAAAAATTTATCATGGACCCGGGCGGCGGCCGGTAAAGGCACGCCGCCCCATGTCCCCCGTTCCGCTCCCGAGGGAGCGGACAGGATTACTTCTTCGGCGCAGCCGCCGGAGCAGCAGCCTTGGCGGCGACTGCCGACGCCGGCTTCACCTGGCCACCCGACATGATCGAGCCGAGGACGTCGTTCGAGAAGGTCGACAGACGGCGGGCGATCACCTTGTTGCGGCTCTGGAGCCAGTTGAACGCGAGCACCGCGGGAACCGCGACGATCAGGCCGACGGCGGTCATGATGAGCGCTTCACCGACCGGACCGGCAACGGTGTCGATCGACGCCTGACCCGACGCACCGATCTTCACGAGCGCGCGCAGAATGCCGATAACGGTACCGAACAGACCGATGAACGGTGCGGTCGAACCCACGGTCGCGAGGAAGGCGAGGCCGCCGTTGAGCTTCGAGTTGATGTGGTTCTGCGAACGCTCGAGCGTGCCGTGCATCCAGTCGTGGGCTTCGACGGGGTCGGTCAGCTTGTTATGCTCTTCGTTGGCGCGCAGACCGTCTTCGACGACCTGGCGATAGGCGCTGTTCTTTTCGAGCTTCGCCGCACCTTCGGCGAGCGTTGGCGCGCGCCAGAAATTGGCATCGACCGCCTTGCCCTGGTTCATCACCTTGTTCTGTTCGAACAGCTTGGTGAACAGGATGTAGAGCGTGCCGACGAACATGATCAGCAGGATGAGGAAGGTCAACTGCGACACGATGCCGCCTTCGCACAGCGCCGGGATCATACCATAGGGGCTCGCGCCCTCTTCCTTGACGCACATCGACGCGGGCATCAGCGTCAGACCGACGTCATGGGCTTCCGCGGGGGCTGCGGCAGCAGCGGTTGCGATGAGATTAAACATAGTGGAACTTCCCTCTCAAAATCCGAAAATCGATAAACTGTGATCCGGGGTGGCACGCGCCGATCAGCGCGGAATCTGCCACCGGATGCGATTGCTGTAAGAGCCGCCCGTGGGATTGCCCGCACGGTCCTTGCCCGGGTTGAACCGGCCGCGACGCGTGATGAGCTTGCAGGTTTCCGCATCGAGGTCGGCGTGACCGCTCGACGAGGTAACGTCACACGAGGTGATCCGGCCTTCGGCGTTGTAGGTCACGCGGAAACCCGTCGTGCCCTCGCGCTCTTCGCGCATCGCGCGGGCGGGATAATCGTCGTTGGTCGCCCAGCGACCCGGGTTCCCGCGCGGCGTACCCGCGGCGCTGAGATCGGGAGCCGGCGGCGGCGCCGGCGGCGCAGGCGGAATATAGACCGGCGGCGGCGGGGCCGGGGGGGCCTTCGGCACCGACTGCACGGTATTCGTGGTCACCGGCGGCGGAATCGGCGACGGCGGCGTCACCACCGGCGGCGGCGGCGGCAGGACATTGTCCGGCGGCGGCGGCGGCGGCGGCTCCTCCGGCGGCGGCGGTTCTTCGACGTCCACCACGTCCAATTTTTCGGCGAGTTTCTTGACGATGCTGATGTTCAAGCCGTTCACCAGGCCATAGCCCAGCGTAACGGTGAACAGGCCCACCAAGACGATCGCCACTACCCTGTTTTTAGGGTCGACACTATCACCATAAGCCATTCAGGAACGACGCTCCTTGCTAGATCATCCTGACACCAATCCATACCGTCGGGGGGAGTTGCAAACATGCCCGGATGATTTCCGATGCGTTCCGCAGACCCGGCGGGTTAGCTTTCGGCTGTTCTGTTCTTGCCGACCGCTTCGCCGCACGTCCTATCGCGGTGGCGGCGAGTTCGCAAACCCTTTATCAGCGGTTAATGTGGGCCGCGCCATGAAGGCACACCGCCGGTGTGCCCGGTGTCAGAAAATTTCGAAAACTCGACAGAAAGTGGATCGATCATGCGTTTGCTCCTCCCCGCCGCACTGGCCTCGCTGACCGCCTTAGGCGCTGGAATCACCGGCGTTTCGGCCCAGCCGACCCCCGTAGCGGCGGCGCCCGCGAGCCCGTACAGCTATGCCGATATTGCCGACCTCGCGACCGCGGCACCGATGGCGATCCAGGCGCGGATCGCGTCCGCCTCGGCACTCAAGCCCGATCGCGCGCCGGGCGTCGCGGCGGGTCACAGCCGATTCTATGTCGAGGCCGACGTCGTCAGCCTGATTCGCGGCGCCGGCCCGCTGGCGGCGCGAATCTCCTATCTGGTCGACCTGCCCAACGGCGCGAACGGCAAGCCGGCGAAGCTGAAAAAGAAGCAGCCGGTGCTCCTTTTCGCCGGCCCCGTCGCGGGCGCGGCCGCGGGGACGAACAGCACCGGCAGCGTCCGCCTCGTCGCGCCCGATGCGCAGCTGCCCTGGGACCCGGCGACCGAGGCGCGGCTGCGCGCGATCCTGACCGAACTGGTCAAGCCGGGTGCCCCGCCCGCGATCACCGGCTTCGCCAACGGCTTCCACGTTCCCGGCACACTGCCCGGCGAGGGCGAGACGCAATTGTTCCTCGACACCGCGACGGGCGAACCCATGTCGCTGACGATCCTGACCAGCGCCGACGGATCGCGCCGCTGGGCTGCGGCGTTCGGCGAGATCGTCGACGGGTCGGCGGCGGTGCCGCCGCGCGACACGCTCGCCTGGTACCGCCTCGCCTGCGGCCTCCCGCGCCAGTTGCCGCTCAACAAGCTCGCGGGGACGCCGCCCGAGGATCGCCGCAAGGCCGCGTCGGACTATGCCGTCGTGCTCGGCGCGCTCGGCGACTGCGCGCGCACGCGCACCCCGCCCGCAGGCCGGTAAAGGCCAGCTACACCGGCGCGAAGCCGCGCCGGGCTTGTTTCCTCGCCAAAAGCCGATAGGGCCGCGTTCGATCGTGCGCGACGGTGCGCACCTTATTTTATTGCACGGAGTTTCTGCATGTCGCCTTCGCCCGCCCCCGCCGCGCCCCGCCCGCCGCTTCGCGTCGCGCTTGCCGGCATCGGGGTCGTCGGCGGCGGCGTCGTCCGGCTGCTCGAGGCGAACCGCGACCTGATCGCGCGCCGCGCCGGCCGGCCGATCGAGATCGTCGCGCTGTCGGCGCGCGACCGGCACAAGGATCGCGGTGTCGACCTCTCGCCCTATCGCTGGGAGGATGATCTCGACGCGCTGGTCGCGGCCGACGACGTCGACGTCGTGGTCGAGATGATCGGCGGCGCCGACGGCATGGCACTGACCCTCGCGCGGCACGCGCTCGGCGCGGGCAAGGCGCTGGTCACCGCGAACAAGGCGATGATCGCGCACCACGGACTCGACCTCGCGCGGCTCGCCGAGGCGAAGGACACGCCGCTGAAATATGAAGCCGCAGTCGCGGGCGGCATCCCCGTGATCAAGGCGATTCGCGAGGGCGCGTCGGCGAACGCGATCGCGCGCGTCTACGGCATCCTCAACGGCACCTGCAATTATATCCTGACGCAGATGGAGCGGAATGGCGCGAGCTTTGCCGATGCGCTCGCCGCGGCGCAGGCCGAAGGCTATGCCGAAGCCGACCCGACCTTCGACGTCGACGGCATCGACGCCGCGCACAAATTGTCGATCCTCGCCGCGCTGTGTTTCGGTACCAGGCTCGACATCGGCGCGGTCACGACGAACGGGATCCGGGACCTGATCGCCGCCGACATCCGCGAGGCCGAGGCGCTGGGGCATCGCGTGCGCCTGATCGGCATGGCCGAACGCGACGAAAACGGCCTCTACCAGCATGTCCAGCCGTGCCTCGTCCCCGCCGACCACCCGCTCGCCTATGTGCCCGGCGCGCTCAACGCCGTCGTCGCCGAGGGCAATTTTGTCGGCCGCCTCTTCTTCGAGGGCGCGGGCGCGGGCGCGGGTCCGACGGCGTCGGCGATCGTCGCCGACATCATCGATATCGCGCGCGATGAATATGGCCCCGCCTTTGCGATGCCCGTCGACGCGCTCGACCAGGCGCCGCCCGCCGATGCCGGCGCGCGCGAGGGCAAGCATTATGTGCGGCTGGTCGTCGAGGACCGCATCGGCGTGCTCGCCGAAATCGCGACCGCGATGCGCGACGCCGGGGTGTCGATCGAAAGCTTCATCCAGCGCGGCGACGACGCCGGCGACGGCGTCGTGATCGCGCTCGTCACGCACGAAGGCCCGGCGCGCGCGATCGGCGCGGCGCTGGCGGCCCTCGCCGCGTCGGATCATGTGATCGGCGCGCCGATGCACATGCCGATCCTCGCGCTCTAGGGCCGCAGCCGCCGCTTGAAATCGCCCGCACCGCTGCTACCCATGAGAGCGGGGAGCAGGGGGACAATCATGGACATTCATATCCGGCGCGGACTGGCCGAGGCGTGGGCGCTGGCGGCGACGCATCGCAACATGCTGGCGGCCTATGTCGGAATTGGCGTCGTGGTGCCGTTCCTGTTCCTGTCGAGCGAGCCGATCTTCAGCCTGCGCAACCTGATGGCGCTGGCGTCGAACCCGTGGACCGGAATCTACGGATCGATCGCCGGCCCGCTCTACCTGCTCGGCATCGTCGCGGTGATCGCGGCGGGGGCGATGCTCGCGGCGTGGAACGGTGTCCTTGCCGAGATGCGCGAGGGATTTCTGTCGGAGATCATGTACGGCATGGTCGCGGGTTTCGCCTATCTGCTCGCCAACCTCGTCCTCGCGATCGGCACCGGGCTGGTCGCGACGCTGCCGCTGTTCGTCGTCGGTTTCGACGTGCTGCTGTCCGACGGGGTCACGCGCATCGCACTCGAAGCCTATCGCCTGCTACTGTCGCTGATCGGCGGCTGGATCGGCGCAAGGCTGTGCCTCGCGGGCGCGATCATGGGCGGGCGCGGCAAGCTCGAACCCGTGTCGGCCTTTCTCGAATCGTGGCGGCGCACGCGCACCGCGCAGTGGCGGCTCTACGGCTTCTACCTCCTCTACGGCCTCGTGTTCGGCATCGCCGCGGGCGGGTTGCTGCTGCTCCACGGCGCGGTAATCCTCGCGAACGAGCCCGGCACGGTCACCGAAACGCTGATGAGCTTCGGCTGGATCCTGCTCTTCGCGCTCTATTTCCTCGGCCAGGTGCTGATCCCCGCGGGCTTCGTTCGCGCGGCGGAACCCGCCGCCAACGCCGCCGAGATTTTCGCCTAGGGCTCCTCTTCTCCGGCCGGCGGCGGCGTTCCTGTCTCGGGATCGGTCGCGCGCTTCGCCATTTCGTAGAGCGCATTATATTCGGGGCCCGGCGGATAACGTCCGCCGAGCGACATCCAGTTGTGCGGCAGCCTGTCGAGCGGGGTCGGATTGAGTTTCGGCGCGTCGGGAATGGCGGTCTTCGTCGAGCGCCCGACCCCGGCGATCGCACGCAGTTCGGGCGACAGCCGGTGGCGCTCGGTATCGCTGCCGCAGACGTCGATCGATCCGTCTTCGGCCGACTTGCAGCGCCGGATCGGATCGACCAGTTCCTTCGTCCGCGCCAGCGCGGCCCCGGCATCGGCGGGCGGCGGCGGGGCCGGCGGCCCCTGGACCTGCGCCGCGGCTGTCATCGGGACGACGCACGCGAGCGCGAGAGCAGCGGCGAATCGCATGATGCATTCTCGACAAGCGGCGCGGGCGACCATATGGCGCGCACCATGCCCGTGCGGCGGCACAAGTAAAGACGGAGAGTAGCGGACATGACGAAGACCGGCAGCAACCTCGACCGGGTGCTCGTGCTCGAAATGGTGCGCGTCACCGAAGCCGCGGCGATCGCCGCCGCGAAGCTGATCGGGCGCGGCGACGAAAAGGCGGCCGACGCCGCCGCGGTCGAAGCGATGCGCGACGCGTTCAACACCCTCTACATGGACGGCACGATCGTCATCGGCGAGGGCGAGCGCGACGAGGCGCCGATGCTGTTCATCGGCGAAAAGGTCGGCAACGCGCCCGACAAGGGCCCGAAGATCGACATCGCGGTCGACCCGCTCGAGGGCACGACGATCACCGCCAAGGCCGGCCCCAATGCGCTCGCGGTGCTCGCGATCGCCGAGGAAGGCTGCCTGCTCAACGCCCCCGACGTCTATATGGACAAGCTCGCGGTCGGCCCCGGCTATTCGCCGAACATCGTCAATTTCGACAACAGCGTGCGCGAGAATGTCGAGGCGGTGGCGCGCGAAAAGGGCGTCGCGCCCGCCGACATCATCGTCTGCGTACTCGACCGCCCGCGCCACGAGGCGATCATTTCCGAACTGCGCGCGATCGGCTGCGGCGTCGCGCTGATCCCCGACGGCGACGTCGCCGGGGTGATCGCGACGACCAACCCCGACACCAATGTCGACATCTATATGGGGTCGGGCGGCGCGCCCGAGGGCGTGCTCGCCGCCGCGGCGCTGCGCTGCGTCGGCGGCCAGTTCAAGGGCCGGCTGCTGTTCCGCAACGACGACGAGCGGCTGCGCGCGCGCAAATGGGGGATCGAGGATCTCGACCGCGTCTACGACCTCGAGGACCTCGCCAAGGGCGACGTCATCTTCGCCGCGACGGGGGTCACCGACGGATCGCTGCTGCGCGGCGTCAAGCACCGCCGCGGCGGCATCCTGACCACCGAAACGGTGGTGATGCGCGCCTCGTCGGGCACGGTGCGCTGGGTCAAGGGCGAGCATCGCGGCGCCTGAGGCGCGCGCGAAAACCCCTTGCCATGACCCCGGCATCCCGGCGATAGCAGCGACAGGCCGCGCGCCGGGGCGCCGCGGCCCCCATCATATCTTTCGGGGGGAAGAGGGTCGTGAAATCAGCATTTTCGGTTGCCGCCGCGATGGCGGCCACCCTGTCGTTCGGCGCGGCTCCGGCGGCGTTCGCACAGGACGCCGCCAAGAGCGCCGCCAAGGACGCGGGATCGCTCTATCTCCAGTGCGACGGCTTTCCCAACAACATGACCGCGGGCGAATCGGCGGCGCGGCTGCTCGGCGCGGTCACGCTGCTGGCGCTGTTCGCGCCGCCGCCCGAGGCGGCCGATGCGTCGAAGCGCAAGTTCGGCGCCGAGGGTGTCACCGCCTGCACCGGCATCCTCGAGGGCGAGAAGGCCGAGGGCAATGCGCGCCGCCGCATTCCGCTGATCCTCGCGCGCGCGCTGCACCGGATCGAGGCGAAGGATTATGACGCGGCGATCGCCGACGTCGCGCTCGCGCGCGGCGAGGCCGGCACCGCCGGGCTGACCGCCGATCCCTATTTCAACCGATCGATGGGGCTGTCGTTCGACCAGGTCGAAGCGGCGGCGCTGGTGCGCAAGGGTCAGGTCGCCGACGCGATGCGCGTCTCGCTCGCCGCGGCACCGCAGCACCGCTTTTCGCTGATGCCGCTGGTCGGCATCAAGACCTATGCCGACATGGCGCCGCTCGGCAGCGACGCCGACATCGACCGCGCTCGCGCGCTCGCGCGCATCGCCCCCGGCGCGATCGACCAGGCGGCCGGCCGGTTCGAGGAACTGTCGCGCTTTGCCGAAAGCGCCGCGATGCGCGCCGACCTCGTCGCCTTCCAGAGCGCGAAGAAGGACAAGGACGGCAAGGACCTGCCGCCGAGCAGCCGCGCGGTCGCGCAGGCGGCGCTGGCGCACGCGCTCGCCGGCCAGTGGGACGCCGCCGCGGCGGCGGCCGAGCGCGCGCGCGGCATCGACAAGACGCTGGTGGGCGAAGGCAAGCCCGAAGAAATGGACGTCCGGCTGCAGGCGAGCGAGGTGCTCGACCTCTACGACGTGCTGCTGCTCGCGCAGCAGGGCAATGTCGAGGGGGCGCGGCGCAAGTTCACCGCGCGGACACAGTGGCTCGCGCCGTCGTTCGGCGCGGTGATGGCGGCGAACCGCCTGCTCTACGACGGCGCAGGCGCCGCCGACCGCACCGGCCAGCTCACCAAGCCCGCCGCGGCGATGTGGGACGACCGCGCCACCGCGGCGCGCGCCGAACTGCTCGCCAAGGACGGCGACAACAAGACGCTGTTCCAGCTGATCGAACCCTATGTGTCGAACGCCGCGTTCGAGGCGCAGTCGAAATCGGTGTGGCGCACCGACAAGTCGAAAATCTTCCTGAAGCTCGACCCCGGCAAGGCCGATCCCGGCACCCGGATCGCCTTTCTCTATGGCGCGCCCGCCGACGTCGCGTTCGACGCGATGCTGCTGCACGCCGCGCTCGATGCGAAGGCGCAGGGCAAGAAGGGTTTCACCTTCGCGCCGATCATCGACCGCTACATGGCGGGTATCGTGCGCGCGGGCGATCCCGGCGACGCCGCGATGCCGGCGTCGCTGTTCCTCGAAGCCGATGCGGTGATCGCGGCGCTGTCGCCCGCGATCCCCGATCCGGTGACGCTGAAGGCGCGCCGCGCGACGAAGGGAAAATAGCCGCCGCACACGGGTTGACCCGGGCCGCCGCTATGGCATCGTCGCCGCACAAGGGGATATGACGATGGAAGAAACAAGGCGCCCGCGGCTGTTCGTCAGTCACCATTCGAGCAAATATGACGTCGCGCTCCACGTCGAGCGCGCGCTGGCGCGTCACGACGTCGATTGCTGGATCGCGCCGCGCGACGTCGAGCCGGGCGAAGCGTTCGATTCGGCGATCATGGGGGCGATCCGCGACGGCGCGGGGGTGCTGCTGCTCTTTTGCAGCCAGTCGGACAAGAGCCCCCACGTCAAGCGCGAGCTGATCCTCGCCGACAATGCGCACAAGGCGATCATCCCGCTGCGGCTCGAAGAGATCGTGCCCGACGATCTCGCCTATCATCTGGCGAGCGCGCAATGGATCGACTGGCTGGAAAGACGCGACGATTCGATCGCGCGAATCGCCGCCAAGGCGCACCAGCTCGTCGGTGCGCGCCCGACCGCGCCGGTTGCCGCACCGCCGCGCGCCGCCGATCCGCACGCGGCGGCGGCCGACGATCTCCACGCCTCGATCCTCGCGCAGGCGTCCGCGCCGCCGCCCGCGGCGACCGGCATATCGGTGCGCACGCTGGTGATCGCGGGCCTGCTCGTCGCGGTCGCGGTGATGGGCGCCATGCTGTTCATGCAGGGCGTCGACCCCAAACGGACGGAGGTCGCCGCGGCGCCCGCCACCGCCGCGAATCCGCAGGCCGCAGCGCCCGACGTCCCGGCACCGGCCGCAGCGCCGCCCGAGCCCGCCGCGGCTCCGCTCAGCACCCCGCCGAGCTTCAACTGCAAATTCGCCGCCGCGCGCGCCGAAAAGCTGATCTGCGGCGACGAGGAACTGGCGGCGCTCGACCGCGACCTCAACCGCGCCTATCGCCAGCTCGACCGTGTCGCCGGGCCGCTGCGCCAGCAGATCGCCGCCGAGCAGAACGGCTGGCGCGTCGGCGAACGCGACGCGTGCAGCGACGCCGCCTGCGTCACCGACGCGATGCGCCAGCGCATCACCGTCCTCGATTCGCAGCGCGCCTCGCTGGCTGCCGAACCGGCCGAATAGCCCGCCCGGCGGGCCCCCGGTTCGCCGCAACGACAGCACGCCGACGATTGCGGACGCTCCCCAGCCGTGACGAGAGAGCGGGCGAGCAGCGCTAGCGCAACCGCTAGGACTGCACCGTCGCGCGATTCCGAATGGCCGTCGTCGCTTGACCGCCCGCCAATCATATCTGTATTATTCAAATAATACAGATATGCGCACATGCCATTCGCTTCAGAAGATTCCGGCGGCGAGTCCTTCCGCGAGAGCGGCGCCGAGGTCGCGTGCGTCGGCGAGCGGCGCCGCAGGAATCGTCTTGGGCGCAAGGATCGCCTCGGGGGTTTGCGCGGCGGTATTGACGATCACCGGATCGGCGACACGCCGCAGCCGCCAGCCGGTGGCGATGCGATCGAGCTGGCGCTGGGCGTTTGTCCCGTCCGACCCCGCGCAGATGATCGTCGCATAGGGCCGCCCCTCGAGCCTGCCGAGGCAAGGGTAATAACAGCGGTCGAACATCTCCTTCATCACACCCGACAGCGCGGCGAGGTTTTCGGGACCGACGAAGAGATACCCCGCCGCGGCCAGCAAATCTTCGGGCGCGATATCGCCCGCGGCGACCAGCCTTGCCGTTGCAGCGCCGTCCGCCGCGGCGCGCGCAAGCGCTTCGCTGCCGCCGGTGCGGCTGTGCCAGGCGATCAGCAGATGCGGTGCGGCGGCCATGCGGCGATGCTTGCCAAGCCTCGAAGCGCGGCGCAAGCTGTCCCCAAAACAGGGGGAAGATGATATGCGCCGATTGACCGCTTTGCTGCTCGCGAGCAGTCTGCCGCTGACGGCCGCCGCGCAGGATGCGGCAAGCGAGGCGACGCGCGCCGCGCAGGCCGAACTCGCCAAGCGCCTGCCGCTGGACGACCCGCGCGACATGGCGAACGCGACGCGCGGCAAGCTCGCCGAAATTCCGGGCGGCGTGATCCTCGACAAGGACGGCAAGACGGTGTGGGACCGGCGGCCCTACGCGTTCCTCGATGCAGCAAAAGCGCCCGACACCGTCAATCCTTCGCTGTGGCGGCAGGCGCGGCTCGACGCGGTCCACGGCCTGTTCGAGGTCGTCCCCGGCAAGGTGTGGCAGCTGCGCGGCTACGACATTTCGGTGATGACGATCATCCGCGGCCAGTCGGGGTGGATCGTCGTCGATCCCCTGTTGTCGGAGGAGGTCGCCGCCGCGGGGTGGAAACTCTTCGCCGACACGGTCGAGGCGAAGGAAGGGAAAAAGCCGATCAGGGCGGTGATCTTCAGCCACAGCCACAGCGACCATTTCGGCGGCGTCGGCGGGATCGTCACCCCCGAACAGGTGAAGCGCGAAAAGATCCGCATCATCGCGCCGCACGGCTTTTCGGAAGAAGCGACCGCCGAAAACGTCCTCGCGGGCACCGCGATGGGGCGGCGTGCGCTGTACATGTTCGGATCGATCCTCGCCCCCGGCCCGGCGGGACAGGTCGATACCGGGCTGGGCCCGAAGCTGTCGTCGGGGACGATCGGCTATATGGAGCCCACCGAGACGGTGGGCGAAGGCGGCGGCACGCTGACGATCGACGGGCTCGCGTTCGAATTCCTCGACGCCGGGGGAACCGAGGCGCCGTCCGAATTCACCTTCTACATCCCCGCCTACCAGGCGCTCCACACGACCGAGGTCGTCACCCGCACGCTGCACAATGTGCTGACGCTGCGCGGGGCGCAGGTCCGCGACGCGCTGCGCTGGTCGAAGGTGATCGACGCGATGCTGCTGAAATGGGGCGGCAAGGCCGCGGTCGCGATGGCGTCGCACCACTGGCCCACATGGGGGACGAACGATGTCAGCGACCTGCTCGCCAACCAGCGCGACGCCTATCGCTACGTCCACGACCGCACCCTCTTCCTCGCGAACAAGGGCGCGACCCTGCACGAACTCGCCGACGCGACGGCGGAGGCTCCTGTGCAGGCCCGCGATTTCTCGACGCGCGGCTATTATGGCACGCTCAACCACGACATGAAGGCGACCTACCAGCGCTATTTCGGCTGGTGGGACGGCAATCCGGCGAACTTCAACCCGTTGCCCCCCGAACAGTCGGCGCCCAAATATGTCGCGCTTGCTGGCGGGGCGGACAAATTGCTCGCCGCGGGCAAGGCGGCGGTCGCGGCGGGCGACTATCGCTGGGCGGCCGAATTGCTGAACAAGCTGGTGTTCGCCGAGCCGGCGAACAAGGACGCCCGCGCGGCGCTCGCCTCGGCCTACGATCAGCTCGGCTATCAGGCCGAATCGGGGGCGTGGCGCAACTATTATCTCGCCGCCGCGGCGAGCCTGCGCGGCAATGCCGTCGAAAGCACGTCGGGCAACGGCCAGAGCCGCAGCTTCGTCAGCGCGATCCCGACCGCGGTCTTCTTCGACGCGCTCGCGACGCGCTTCGACGCCGCGAAGGGAAGCGCGCTCAACGGCACCTTCCAGTTCCTACTGCCCGACAGCAGCGAAGCGATCGCGGTGGTGGTCGGCGGCGGGGTCGAATTCCCGCGCTATGGCGTCACCGATCCCGCGCCGACCGCGACGGTCACGATCGACCGCAAGACGCTCGACGACGTGATGCTCGGTCAGGCGCAATTCCCCGCGCTGCTCCAGTCGGGCGCGATCCGGGTCGACGGCGATCGCATAGCCTTTCTGTCGTGGTTCGCGCTGCATCCGCCCGCCGACCCGCGCTTCAATGTGGTTGTCCCCTAGCCCCTCGACCGACTAACGGAGCATCATGACCGAGACCGCCGCCGCCGCGCACCCGACCGACCCCTTCGACCCGCAGGCGATCAACGCCGCCGACGGGCTCGACCCGGTCGATCCGCGCTACGGTCATGTGCTGCGCGTCGTCACCGCGCTCAACATGCTGCCGATCGCGATCGGGGCGAGCGTCTTCGACTGGCTGCTGATCCGGCATCTCGAAGGCCCCTACGGGCTGATCACCGCCGCCGCGTGGCTGATCGCGATCGTGATGATCATCAGCTTCCCGGCGCGGCGCGTCCAGCGCTGGGGGTACAAGATCGGCGAAGGACAGCTGCGCGTCGCGCGCGGCTGGATGTTCCGCACCGACACGATCGTGCCCTTCGTGCGCGTCCAGCATATCGACGTCGGGCAGGGGCCGGTCGAACGCTGGTTCGGCCTGTCGCACCTGATCGTGCACACCTCGGGCACGCACAACAGCACGGTCACCTTGCCGGGCCTGCCCGCCGATCTGGCGGCGGCGATGCGCGAGACGATCCGCCGCCACATCCAGACCGATTTCGCATGAGCGACGCCGCCGCGACCCTGCCCGCCGCCGAAGCACCGCCGGCCGAGCCCGACTGGCAACGCCTGCACCCCGCGACGCTCGCGCTCGCGATCGTCAGGCTGGGGCCAAAATCCTTCAACTTCCTGCCCGCGGTCGCGGCGCTCGGCTTCACCGGCAACTGGGTGTGGATCGTCCCCGCCCTGCTCGCCTTCCTGCTCTTTTCGCTCGGCGCGGCGTGGCTCGGCTGGATGCGCTTCCGCTTCCTTGTCGGCGACGACGAGATCGTCATCGAGAGCGGGGTGCTATCGCGCCAGCACCGTACCATCCCCTTCGACCGCATCCAGGACGTCAGCATCGAACAGGGACTGATCGCGCGCGCACTCGGCATCGCCCGCGTCGGCTTCGAGACCGGCGCCGGCGGCGCGGGCAAGGAGAATGACGCCGCGCTCGACGCGATCGGGCTCGACGCCGCGCAGGCGCTGCGCACGACGATCCGCGCGCATCGCAGCGATGCCGTCGCCGCTCCCGCGACGCCCGCGTCCGACGGTGCCCCGCCGGCCGCCCCCGCCGCCGAGGACCGGCTGCTCTTCGCGATGACGCCGCGCCGCCTGCTCGTCGCGGGATTGTTCAACTTCTCGCTCGCCGCGCTCGCCGTGGTCGGCGCCGCGATGCAGTTTTTCGACGACCTGCTGCCCTTCGACTTCAACGTCTTCAGCATCCGCGACTGGACCGATCTCGCCGAACGATACGGCCTCGACCAGTGGGTGATCGCACATCGCTGGATCGCCGGGGTCGGCGCGCTGGTTTCGCTGCTCGCGATCGGCCTCGTCACCGGGGTCGCGACGATGCTGCTCGCCAACTGGAATTTCCGGCTGACGCGCGAACCGCGCGCGCTGCGCCGGACGCGCGGGCTGACGACGCGCACCGACGTCGCGATCCCGGTGCGCCGCGTCCAGGCCGCGATCCTCGTCACGGGCTGGATTCGCCGACGCTTCGGCTGGCACGAACTCCGCCTGCAAAGCCTCGCGAGCGACGGCGAGAAGGAACGCGATCACCAGATCGTCCCCTTCGCGAGGCTGGCGGAGATCGACCCCGTGCTCGGCGAAGTCGCGATCGCGCGGCCGGGCGACGACCAGCATTGGCAGCACAGCCACCGCATCGTCGCGCTCGGCGGACTGGTCGGCGCGACCTTCTGCGCGCTCGGCGGGCTCGTATCGCTGGGCTTTGGCCAGCCCGTGGGGTGGGCCGCGCTCGCCGCCGCGCCGCTGATCGCCGCGGTCGCGCTCGCCGGCGCGCGCCTGCATCGCTGGGCCGACCTGCCCGCGATGGTCGCGATCCGGCGCGGCTTCTGGAAACCCAAGATGACCCTGCTCCCCCACGCGTCGGTCCAGAGCGTCGACCTCAAGACCGATTTCATCCTGCGCCCCCTCGGCCTCGCCACGCTGGTCTTCGGCGTTCCGGGCGGCAGTGCGCTCGCCAGTCACGAAATTCCGGCGATCCCGCTCGCCAGCGCCGAGGCGCTGCGCAGCGCGATTCTCGCCGCGCGGGGCCGGTCATGAGCGGCGCGGCCCTCGGCATCACGCGCTCGATCGCCGGGCAGCCGTGGCACTGGCGCCGCGCCAGCGCCGACATGGCGTCGGAGAATCTGGCGCCCGACGATCTGGTCACCCAGCTCCTGCTCGCGCGCGGGGTGCCGCGCGACGACCTCGAGCGCCAGCGCACGCCGACGCTGCGCGGCTTCATGCCCGACCCGGCGCTGTTCCGCGACATGGATGCCGCCGCCGAACGCCTTGCCGATGCGGTCGAAGCGAAGGAAGCGATCACCATCTTCGGCGACTATGACGTCGACGGCGCGACCTCGGCGGCGCTGCTCGTGCGGCTGCTGCGCGACCTCGGCGTGCCGGTCGGCGCCTATATCCCCGACCGGCTGATGGAAGGCTATGGCCCCTCGGGCGCGGCGCTGGTCAAGATCGGCGAGGCGGGATCGAGGCTGGTCGTCACCGTCGATTGCGGCGCGCAGGCGTTCGACGCGATCGCCGAGGCCAATGCGGCGGGGGTCGAGACGATCATCGTCGACCATCACCAATGCGCGACCACGCTCCCCGCCGCCTTTGCCGTCGTCAACCCCAACCGGCTCGACGAGGCCCCCGAGGCGGCGGCGCACGGTAATCTCGCCGCGGTCGGGGTCGCCTTCCTGCTCGGCGCGGCGCTGCTCCGCGTGCTGCGCGGGCGCGGTTTCTTTGCGAATCGCGCCGAACCCGCGCTGATCGACCTGCTCGACCTCGTCGCGCTCGGCACCGTCGCCGACGTCGCAAGGCTGACCGGTTTCAACCGCGCGCTGGTGACGCAGGGGCTCAAGATCATGGGCCGGCGCGGCAACATCGGCCTCGCGGCGCTGATGGACGCGGCGCGGCTGACCAAGGCCCCGACCGCGACCGACATGGGCTTCGCGCTCGGCCCGCGCATCAACGCCGGCGGACGCGTCGGCAAATCCGACCTCGGTGTCCGGCTGCTGACGACGGCGGATCCGCAAGAGGCCGCCGAGATTTCGCAGGAATTGAATCGCCTCAACGAGGAGCGCCGCGCGATCGAGGCGGCGGTGCTCGACCAGGCGATGGCGATGAGCGAGCGCGCCGCCAATGCGCCGGTCGCAATCGTCGCCGGCGCCGGATGGCATCCCGGGGTGATCGGCATCGTCGCCGGACGGCTCAAGGAAAAGCTCCGCCGCCCCGCGATCGTCATCGCGCTCGACGACGGGGGGATCGGCAAGGGCTCGGGGCGCTCGATCAGCGGCGTCGACCTGGGGGCCGCGATCCTCGCCGCAAAGGAATCGGGCCTGCTCGTCGCCGGCGGCGGGCATGCGATGGCGGCGGGGCTGACGGTCGAGGCGGACAGGCTCGACGCGCTCGGCGCCTTCCTCAACGAACGGCTCGCCGCCGATGTCGAGCGCGCGAGCGGCGACCGCTCGCTGCTCATCGATGCGGTGCTCGCCCCGCGCGGCATTTCGCCCCTATGGTGCGAGGCGATCGAGAGCGCTGGGCCGTACGGCGCCGGCTGGCCCGCACCGCGCGTCGCGACCGGGCCGGTGCGAATCGTCGAATCGGGGATCGTCGGCACCGATCATGTCCGGCTGATCGTCGCCGGCGACGACGGCGGGCGCTTCAAGGCGATCGCCTTCCGCGCCGCCGAGACCGAGCTCGGCCAGGCGCTGCTCCACGCGCGCGGGCGCAAATT